>NZ_LVCU01000506.1:0-8307 GCF_001647185.1 Rhodococcus sp. EPR-147 | reverse complement strand
CGTCGTGCACCGGGCGGTGAGGCCACTGCTCGACGGCTGCGTCGAGGTCGGCGTAGGTGAGTGTGCGACCCGCCCAGGAGATGGCGGTGTCGTTGTCGCGGCCTCGACCTCCCAGCGTGAGAGTCACGCCTTGATCAGGCCCGGGTACGCGCGGTGGACGCTCTTGGCGACGACGGTGGCGACGACGACCTTCGCGATGTCGCCGGGCAGGAACGGTCCGTTGGAGGTGATCGCGGCCCAGACTCCGACGTCGGTGCGCAGGATCAGACCGGCGATGCCGAATACATAGACGACGAGGATGCCACCGACCGCGTTGATCGCCAGGCCGAGCGCGATCGAGTACTTGGGGAGAATGCGGGCGGTGAGCCAGCCGATCAGCAACGCTGCCGGTATCCAGCCGATGAGGTAGCCGACGGTAGGCCCGGCCATGGCGGCGAGACCGGTGCGCCCGCCCGCCAGCAGCGGCAGGCCGATCATCGTCAGGGCGAGGAACACCAGGACCGCGGCCGTGCCCTTGCGGGGTCCGAGGATCGCGCCCGACAGGATGATGCCGAGGGTCTGCAGGGTGATGGGGACGCCCGAGAACCCGACCGTGATCGATCCCGGCAGGCCGAGCGCGGCGATGAGTGCTGCGAACACTGCGATCTGCGCCATGTCGCGGGCGGAGACGTTCATTCGGCTGACCTTACGGCTCGGCTGGCGGGTACTGCTGTCGACATCTGACACGGTGGCTCCTCGTGGAGTGGGGCGGTGACCTGCCCAAGAAACTTGAACGGCGTTCAAGGTAGCAGGCCAGCGGCCTGTGCCACACCGGCACGGGTGTGGTTCAGAAGGGCGGAGGGTCGTATCGGGTGCGGTCGTATCGAACGCGTGCATGAACGACGCGACAGTGTTCCAGGTAGGACCGTCGCTTCTCCGCCAACTCCCTTCGGTCGATACCCGTTGTCGCAGAACGACAGTCGTCCAGAGTCGGCGGTGCACACCCGCTGTACTCGAGCTCCCAGCGGGTGGGTTCGAGCAGGCTCGCTCCCGGCCTCGACGAGACCCTTCGCCGTCGGCGGGATGCGCGGGGAGTCGCGATCGACAACTCCGGCAACGTGACTCTGCGCAGACCGAGCGAGTTCGACCACAGAATCGCGCCGCCTGCGAGCATCACGGCCGACCACGCCCCCGAGGTCTTGGCCTGATGATGAAACACGCACACCGGCTGAAGATTGGTCACGATCGTCCAGCCGCCCCGACCGGGATCGTCGTGGTCGAACGGAACCAGATGATCGATCTGACACCGGGCCGCCGGCACGTCGCAGTTCGGGAAAGTGCACGTGCGATAGGCAGCCCGAACGAATGCCGCGACGCGGGCACCTGGCCGATACGTCACCGCAGACCGCGACGGAGCGGACTCGCCGCCATGACCGTCGGGAAAGATTCCGCGAGCACGCTCGGGCCGTTCGGTAATCCATGCAAGCCACCGTGCGACGAGCCCATCGCGGACAGACTCCTCCCCCAGTAGCGGGAGTGCAGGTGGGAGGCAGTGGGCACCCTTGAGGCGCACAGACGGAAGCTGGGCGGCACCTCGTACCCGACCCAGGCCGACCACCCGACGCAACAACGACGGCACCGCCGTAGAGAACGGTCCGAACGAACTCGACTGCATACCCGACCCACCGCCGCTGTGGGAGCCGGTTTGGCCGGGGCCGGAGTGCCCGGAACTTGGGCCGGAGCCACGGGGCGACTGCCCGCGGCCGGAATGCGAAGGACCGCCACCGGCTGAACCACCGTCGTGCGGACCACCGCCATCGGGGCCGCTGTCGTCTGGACCACCGCTATCCGGACCACCGTCGTCAGGGCCATCGCCATCCGGACCGCCACCGTCAGCACCGCCGTCGTCAGCACCGCCGTCGTCAGGGCCGCCTTCGGGGCCACCGTCCAACCCACCACTGTCAGGGCCGTCAACGTCCCGGCCGTCACCGTTCGATCCGCCGTCGCCCGTGTTTCCCTGTTCGGGCTTCAGCATCTCGACCAGCTCGGTCAGCAGCGCCTGCCACTTCGCATCCGTGGCGACGATGCGCGCCACTTCGGGGTCGATGGGCGTCCCGTCGGGGAGGCTCGCAGGCTCCGAGGACAGTCCCAGCAATGTCTCCACAGCCACCACGATCTGGAGGAGATGCCCGCGCCGAGGAGGAATGTCGTCGACAGCACCTGCCACCGGGCAGTCGTCGCCGCGATCGCACTGACACGCCAGTGAATGCTCGCCGTGCAGCAACGCCATCAGACCCGCGGCCCGCAGCGTCCCCGTCGATCGTGGGTCGCGCTTACAGACCGTCCCGACGATCCCGGTGATGAGCGCATCCGCCTCTGCCGCTTCGAGATCGGTGATCTTCGCAATGAGCGACGCGATCCCGCCCGGACCGGTGCGGTCGATCCGCACGCCGAGCTCCTCGGACTTCGCCGTCTCGCGGGCAGCTGCGGCACCGACCGGATCGGCCTTCATCCACAGCCGCCAGATCCGATTGCGTAGCGCCTGCGGACGCATCCGGCCACCCGCCGCACACACCTCGTATTCGATCTTCGCGATCGTCTCGTCACTGGCACGATGCAGCACCGAGGTGATCGTCACCACCGTCGACCAGTCGAAGCTGCCGGTGACGAAACGCAAGGCAGTCAACGGCATCCGATGCAAACGCTCCGCGACGTCGTGCACCACGGACGCATCGCGGCGCGTTCCCGTCATCGTCACGGCCAGATCGCACAGGGCACCGCGGACTGTCTCGCCCGGATCTCCACCGGCAGCTTCGGCTGCCTCGAGGCGCATCTCGAGCACGTCGCAGTAGGCGAGCACGGTCGCTGCCCGAGCGAGATTCTCGTTGACACGGTTGAGCGCGATGACGTCGAGAAACCCCGCGACGCAGTCATCGACCGGCGGCGTCTCCGCCGCTCCCCACCCCCCGGTATCGAACATGCATTCGATGATACGAGAGGGGTACGACAAGAAAATCCGAGAACAATTCGAGTCGTATCGGTATAACTGCAACAGTGGCCAGCTACACGATCCGCGACATCCGCCCGGGCGACGAGGAACAACTGGGCGCAGCGCACGTGGCAATCTGGAAGGCGACGTACGCGGGAATGATGAACAGCGCCAAGCTCGATGCACTACGCCCTCGCGATCGCATCGAACGCTGGGAGCAGATCATCGCCCGCCTCGACGAGCAGTCGAGCCGCGGTGTGCGCACCCGATGCGCCGTCGACACCAGTGATTCACGCATCGTCGGTTTCGCCACCGGCGGCCCACCACGCGACGACAATCCGCCGGCACCGACCGAACTGTGGTCACTGAACGTCGTGCCCGAGCTCCACGGCACCGGCGTCGCAACAGAACTCATGACGACCGTGATCGACCGGGAGGCATCCACCTATCTGTGGGTGGCAGCGGCCAACCATCGTGCGGTGGCGTTCTACCGCAAGCATCGGTTCGAGCTGGACGGCACCGAGAAGTTCGACCCGCTCTGGGAGTGCCTCGAAGCCCGCATGGTCAGGGCTTGACCGGCGGTTCTCGTCTGGACTCGTCGGGATCGAGCTTCTCGGGGTTCAGTACCACCTCGGCCACCATCGGAGTCGTCTCGACGGTCGAATCGCCGTACCGAACGGCCACCGTGTTCGGCAGGAAAGCTTCCAGCGCACGCGGGGTGATCCACCACAGCAGCGCCGAGAACAGAATCAGAATGTTGACCCACTGCAGAACTGTCGCCGCATTCTCGGACGGAATCACGCGATCGAACACCTGGATGTTCATCACCAATCCGTGGATGGCGATCAACACCCACAGTCGCCGGTAGCGGTAGAACACCCAGACCGCCGCGGCACCCCAGCACAGAGCCCACAGAAAACCGCCTCCGCCGAAGTACATGTAGAGGAGGCCCCGCATCGTGCCCGACAACGCCATGATCGCCCAGATCGGGACCCGGCCGACGAGCAACAACACCGGCAACGCCACCAGGATCGGCTCCTCCCGTAGACCCACGACGAGAGCGGAAACCACTGCGAGCCAATCGGACTCGACCGAGGCCGGGATCGAGAAGCTGAATCGGACGATGTCCAGCCGCGACAACACGAGCAGCGAAGCAGAAGCGGCACCGATCGCGGCACACCACGTGAGCGCAGCCTCGAACGCGGTCCCACTGCGGGCCGGCCACACCGTAGGCAGCTTCCGACGCCGAACGAACCAGACGATGGCGATCGCGACGGCACCCACCAACACCTGCGCCGCGCCGACAGCGAGATCGGCCCACTGATCCCTTATCGACAGAATCGGGGCCGGCGCGTCGGGCTCACGGAAACGCCACAGCGCACCCATCAGGCCGACCAAGTAGACGACGACCCAACCGGCCACCAAACCCAGGACGATCACGGCGGTACCGGCAGCGGTCAGACCACGCCGAGACGGGCGTTCAGCAAGCCCCGCGTCGACACCGGTCGTCACCAGGCCACCACCATTCCGCTCGATACAGCACCGCCGAACAGCTTGTCTATCACGCCCGGGCCGAGAATTCAGTACCGTCCTGGCGATACGAGCCGGGGGGTGCCCCTCACGACCGAGGGCCAGGCTCGGGTGTGTCGCTCGAATCCTCACCGCCGACGATGTCGTCTCGCAGTTCCGCAAGCAATCCCTTCTTCGGGGTGCCGCGGCGCGATTCCCAAATGTCGACCATCGCGAGTACCACCAGAACACAGCCGATCGGCCCGCCCTGGAACCAGAAGAACCGAAGGTCCAGAAGAACAGCGCCAGCACAGCTCCGACGACAATCACGACGATGCTGCGCACATTCCTTGCCTTCATCGTTTCCCTTTCATCGATTCGGACCGCAATCCGGTCAGACCAGGTTCAGTTCGATTGCCGCATCCGCGGCCAGTAGCGCGCCCACCACGAGCAACACCGTCGCCGACACGTCCCCACTCCAGTGATCCACGCGCCGGAGCAAAGTTGGCGTGAGCGACGAAACATATTCCTGCGCAAACACTCTGGCGATGAGCAGGACGAGAGCGGGTGAGAGCGTCACGAGCACGTACCCCGCGAGCAGTAACACCGAGAACTTCCACCCCAGACCGGACTCGACGACCGCGTCGATCGCCGCGAAGTAGGGCAGCATCGTCGCCACCTCCACCGCGGCCACAGCGACGGCGAGCACGACCACCCCTCGGACGCTTCTCGGGGGCCGCGCCCACCACGCACTGCTCGGGACTCGCCGCCGACGGTCACAGACCAGGCCCATGACCAGAACCACAAGACCCACCGCCAATCGAGTCCACGCGTCACCAGGAATCGCGACGCTCAGGCCATCGGTGGCCGCCCACAAGGCGACACCGACCCCGAAGTAGACCAGCCCCAACACGCCCAGATGCAGCAGAACGACACGCACCCGAAACGACGGCCGCAGCATCATCCACAGCGGAACCGCAAGAGTCCCGACGCCGATGCTGTCCACCAGCGCGAGCCCGATCAGCTGAATTAACACAGCTGTACCGTAACAGGACTACGACACAGTTGTGTCAAAAAGATTCCTGCGTGCTAGAACAGACCGATGCCGAAGATCGTCGACCACGACGCACGCCGGGCGGAGATCGTCGCCGCCGTGTGGCGCGTCATCGAACGAGCAGGAATGGACGGGGCGACGGTACGTAGCGTCGCCGCCGAAGCCGGCGTCTCCCCCGGATCACTTCGGTACTACTTCTCCAATCAGGGAGAACTTGTCCTCTTCGCGGCCGAGGCCATGACGCAACGCGTCGTGCAGCGGTTGGAGGCGCACCCCACCGACGGGGACGGACCGACGCGAGCGATCCGCGTCCTCGAGGAGATGCTGCCCCTCGACGAGGACCGCCGCGCCGAGGCGTCGGTATGGCTGGAAGCGATCGTGCGTGCCAGATTCGACGCGCGACTTGCCGCTCTCAAGGCGGCCGGGTGGTTCGGCAGCCGGTACCTGTGCCGGCTCGCGTGGGCGCACCTGCACGATCTCGACCGCCCGAACTCTCCCGCATTCACATTCGACCGCGCAGCGGACGAACACGCAGCGGCCGAACTGCATACCTACATCGACGGCCTGACGCTGCAGGCGGTGACGTACCCCGAGCAACTCGCGACCGAGGAGGTACGTCGGTTGCTGCGCACTTACCTGGAGCCGCGGTCCTGAGTCGAGTCGACAGGGAATCTGCGGCCGTAGTACCACCCGATCACCGCGACGACGACGCCCGCCGCGGCAATGGCACCCAACACCGATCCGAAGCCCGACGCATCCACGACGCGACCGACGGCCATGGGTGCCACGAGAAATCCGATCCGGGACACCAGCGACACGATCGAGATAGCCGCCGCCGAGGACACACCGGGAAGCCGCCCGGCCAGGCTGAAGACGATGGGAAACAGTGGGCTCGCGCCCAGGCCAGCAACCGCGAACGCCCCGATGACCAGGACCGGTAGATCCGCGGCCAGAACCGACAGGCCCAGGATGACGAGGAAAGCCACGGCCACCATTGACGCGCCTCCGCTCAGCACCGTCGACGGGCCGAACCGGTCGACGATCCGGTCTCCGACCAACCGACCGATCAGCATCGCGGCCGAGAACGCAACGAACGCCATGCCGGCCGAGCCCGGGCCCGCGCCCTCTTCGGTCGTCATGTAGACCGCGCTCCACGACTGCGGAAAGTCCTCCATCAGCCCGGCGAGCAACACCACGGCCCCCAGTAGGGCCAGTGCTGCGGTCGGACGCACGAGAACGGGGCCGGATGCCGGGTCCTCGTGATCGTCGAGCGCCACCGATTCCGGACCCACCAGACCCCGTCCGACGGCAACGAGAACGAGCATCAGCACCACCGCGACCACGCCGAAGTGCGCCACCACCGGCATCCGAATGCCGGCCGCGGCCGCGCCGGTCACTCCCCCGACGACGGCACCGACGCTCCAGGCGGCATGGAAGCCGCTCAGCAGCGACTTCCCCGCTCGTTCCTCCACGAGGACACCCTGCGCGTTCATCGAAATGTCCATCACAGCATCGGCACCGCCGAGCAGTACGAGCGCCGCCAGCAGCGTCCACCACGACACTGCGACCGCGGGCAGGACGAAGGCCGCACACAACAGCAGCCCCGAGGCGAGAATGGTCCACCGACTGCCGAACCGTCGGACCGACGCAGCGGCGACGGGGGCTGCCGCCAGCCCGCCGAGCCCGACACCGGTCAAGGCGAGGCCGAGCGTTGCGACGTCGATCGACAGTGAGTTCTGAATCTCCGGAATGCGGGGAGCCCAGTTCGCGAACACCGCGCCGTTGACGAAGAAGACGACGAGAACGGACAGCCTGGCACCAGTCATATCGATGCGAGCCTATCGTTCGTCGTCGGGCCGGATCCGTTACTCGAGGTAACGTCGATGGGATGCATGTGTCCGACCGCCTCACCGACCGCGTTCCCGAACGCTGGCTCGAGCCCCTCGTCAAGCACGCCGAGGCCCTCAAGTTCCTCATCGTCGGAGCGATCACCTTCGTCGTCACCGTCGTACTGTTCTTCGGCCTGAAGTGGACGATCCTGCAGGACAAGCCGGTGACAGCGAACGTTCTGGCCGTGCTGATCGCGACGATCGTGTCGTACATCCTCAACCGGGAATGGTCGTTCACAGCGCGTGGCGGACGACGTCGTCACCACGAGGCAGCGCTGTTCTTCGCCGTCGCCGGAACCGGCCTGGCAATCAACCAGCTACCGCTGTGGGTGTCGAGTTACGTGCTGGATCTGCGGTCGCCGAACGTGTCCTTCCTCACCGAGAACATCGCCGACTTCGTCAGCGGCTCCATCATCGGCACGTTGCTGGCAACCGCATTCCGATGGTGGGCGATGCGCAAGTTCGTCTTCCCGGAACCGGTGAACGTTCTTGCCGACCCCGCCGCCCTGACCGTTTACGGTGGACGGCATGGCGACCACTAGGACCCTCGTGCTCATGCGGCACGGAAAATCCGGCTACCCCGACGGAGTGCCGGATCACGAACGACCCTTGGCACCGCGCGGCCAACGCGAGGCGGCACTCGCCGGAGCCTGGATCACCGAACACGTCGGCCGCGTCGATGCAGTGCTGTGCTCGACGGCCCTGCGCACCCGCGAAACGCTGGCCGCTACCGGCATGGGCGACGCTCCCACCCGATTCGAGCGAGACATCTACGGCGGATCCGCGGACGAGATCATCGACGAAATCCGCCTTGCGGACACGTACTTCGACGACGTGACCGTCTCGACGCTGCTGGTCGTCGGACACGAACCCGGAATTCCCTGGAC
>NZ_LVCU01000505.1:0-22571 GCF_001647185.1 Rhodococcus sp. EPR-147 | reverse complement strand
CCACCGAGAAGTCGTGGGCCGACCTCGCTGCAAGCTCGGCCACGATCACCGAGTTCTGCATCCCCCGCGCCGATCAGTAGTCAGTGCCTCCCGATAGTCAGTGCTTGTCGGTAATCAGCGGTTCCTGAGGTACAGGTAGCCGGCACCGCCTGCTGCGATCAACAGGATCAGCGCTGCCGGGAACCCGAGCAGCCACCACACCAGCGCCAGCACCACCAACGCGGGCGCAGCGGCGATCAACGCGATGCCGGGATTCTCTCGAACCGTCTCCAGCGCGGACTGTGCATGCACTCTGTCGATCTTCTTACCTGCCATGGCGGACTCCCTGTTTCGTATGTCCCGTTTGCGTACTTCCACTGTAGGCGCACCGACAGCAGCTACCCGCGGTCGACGACGGCAATCGTGTCTGTGGACGAATACACCAGACGGTCGCCGGATTCGATCACCCACGATGCCAGGTACCGATTCGTTGCATAGGGGTCCGGCGTCGGCTCGATCTCCAACCGCCGACGTGTCGTACCGTCATCCAACGCGATCGATTCCACGGTCCCGCCGACGGTGGAGTACGCGAGACCGTCGGCGTACGCCGTGATCGGGTAGTAGTCATCGGGATCGTTCTCCCACCGAACCGAACCGGTTCTCAGATCCAATGCCGTCACATGAGCTGTTCCGGGAGCACGTGCGATCACCACATCCCCGACGACAGCTACGCCATTGGTCGACGCCAACAGCGGGCTCGACCACAGAAACTGTCCGGTCGTCCGATCGAACGCACTGTCACCGACGACCATCGGCAGCGACAGGTCCGTTGGATCGTCGATCTCGAGAAAGGGATACACCGGCAGCGGAGCTCTGGCGACAGTTCGACCATCCGAGGCGAGCGCGACGGTACCGGCGTACGTCTGGGACTGCGTACACACCGCCTCGGTCATGATCACCAGTGCCGGTTGCACCCGAAAAGGTTGCGACACGCAACTGTCGGGATAACCCCGGTACCACGTGATCGTTCCAGTGACCGAGTCGAATCCTATTGCCGTCGAACCGAACCGGCCCAGGCCGTAGTTTCCGTCGATGGTGATGACCGGCCCCGGCATACCCGCGTAAATGGCCTCGCCGGGAAATTCGGTGACCCAATCGCGCCCGACATCGTCCACAGAACCCTTGGCGAGCTGCGGCGTTCCCTCGTAACCTGCTTGCGTGACAGTGGAACTGATCGAGTAGAGCGAGAACCCGTCGGTTCCCACAGCGAACACACGTTGCGGCACACGAACAGAACGACCAGCACCGGTCGTGGTGTCCACCGTGACGATCGTCGATTCCGGATTCTCCGACTCGGTGCTGGAGAGGCAGACGAGGTATCCCGACAACGGCCGGTCGGCACAGGAGTCCACCCGGAGATCGTCTCGCCGCCATAGCGTGGATCCATCCGTTGCGTCGAGGCCCACCATCGCGGGAGCGTCGAAATTCCCGGTAGCAGGATCCGGCAGACCCACCGACGCGACATACACCCCGCCCGCATCGATGAATCTCGCTGCGCTGGGATTGAGCCGTCCGCCTGCACCAGGATCACGAAACTGCGCGAATTCGCGGCCGTAGACGGCCTCTGCAGATCTGGACCACTGGACTTCCGGCGCACGCGGAACCGTCGGCGGAGCTGTGGTCGTCCATGAGGGGGCAGTCGCGATTGCTGGGTCGTCGTCCTGCGCGACAACGATCACCGCAGCAACGACAGTCGCCAACGCCACGGCTCCCGCTGTCCACACCGGCCATCGGGTGCTCACAGGTCCAGGCCCGGTGCCGTCGCGATGGACTCGAGATTGCCGACCGTGACGAGCTCGCCCGCCGATGTCGACGAGATACGGACACGAGTGCCCGACGGCCGGGTCACAGTCACGGTCCTGACGCCGCGCTTCGATCTCTCGGACATCGATCCGTCGGGCAGGCGCACGGTGTCGACCGAGCGATCAGCCGTCGGGTCATATGCATCGGGAATTTCCGGGAGCGGCTGTCCACCCGTGATCGCCACGGTCACAACGCCTTCCGATCCCGGCGTCAGAATTGTTCCGGCTGCACACAACGAGTCGTGGGACAACGAACTCCGTTGCATCGGTGCCAGCGGCTGCTCGAGCACGATCACGGCCCGAAGCGCGCGGATTCGAGCCTGGTCCAGAGCGCGACCGATACGGTCTGCGTCGGCGCGAGTCACCGCTGGTCCATCCTGCGACCCAACTCGCGTGTCACACGGCAGAGGAGGGGGTCGGGTTCCGTCCGGCACCGCTGCACCGATTCGCAGCTCGCTCGACGACACCAGGGAGATCAGGTCGTTCATGGACACTGCTTCATCCGAAGACACGAACTGGCTTGCGTTGGCCTGCAACGTCGTTCCATCGGTTGCGTATGCAGTCGCCGTCCTGACCACCGCTGTTCTACCACCGTCTTCGCCGGTGGACTCTTTCGTGTCCACGACCGTACCGTCGGCTGCGACCTGCCTGCGATCGAGACTGCCACCGACACAGGGCGGTACACCGGCAGTCGACTTCGAGATCGTCACCGTCACGTCGGCACCCCTGCCGTTGCGAATCAGCAACCCGGCGGCAGTGGCGCTCGCGAACATCGACAGATCATCCGTCGGACCATCGCCGACAGAGCTATCGGACGTGGGACCTTGGACAGGACCGAATCGAAACGCGGATTCGGCACCGAACGCGAACGTACCGGGTGTTGCGAACTCGACGGCGGTCTCGGCCGGCAACGCAGAAACAAGCGCATCGGACAGCGCAGTAGCTTTGCGCCCGGAGAACCATGGATAACGGGGGTCGTCGTAGCGTCCTCCCTCGAGGCGGAAGTACGCCCCTGAGAATTCCCCGGACTCGGGAACGACGACGGCATCACACCCCGGAATCGTGGTCGACGACTCACCCTGGTCGTAGTTCGACGCGCTGAACCCGCTCGACGCAGGCGTATCCGGCAACGCGACGTCCGCAGGACCGGACGCGCGTGAATCCACCACGATGACTCCTGCCGCGACCACAGCGACAGCGACGAAGACCCAGAAAATCTTCGGTTGACGCCCGAGCGCTCCGAGGTGCAACGCGTCGAGGTCTATCACGGCGAGAAGCCTAGCCTGCCGTTCACAACACTCGACGCTCCACGACTTCAGGTGGAGCTATCGGCCTTCGGTCGAGCTACGACTTTCGGTGGAGCGCAGCGTCGTACCTTCGGCCGAACCACCAGCGACGACGCCTCCGCGGGGGTATCGCGTGCACGTCGGCTGCGGTGAGATCGGGTCCATGGACAATCCGATTCTGCTCACTATCGCGATCTGCGAGATCGGCTTCTGGGCTCTGGTGATCGGCGGCCTGTGCCTGCGCTACCTGGCACGCATGCGACGCGCCAGCACCATCACGCTCGCCCTGCTCCCGGCCCTCGACCTCGTGTTGATTGGGGCGGTGGCGCTCGATCTGCACCGCGGCGGAGACGTCGAATTCGCACACCGCCTCGCCGGCATCTACCTCGGATGGACCGTCGTGTTCGCGCACTCCACTGTCGCCTGGCTCGACGTACGCTTCGCACACCGATTTGCCGGTGGACCCGCACCGGTCAAGGCCCCGAAGACCGGTCCGCAGGCCTACCGCAACGAGATCCGCGGATTCGTGAAGTGGTTGGTCGCCGCGACTATCGCACTGGTGATCACGTACGGCCTCGCGTACACCGTGGCAGACTCGGAGCAGGCAGCGGCACTGAAGACCGTGATCCAGCCACTCGGAGTCATCACGTTCTTCTGGTTCGTCACCGGACCGCTGTGGGTGGCCGGCAAGCACAACTCGAGCTCGAAAGATGCGGCAGGAGAAAGGAGTCGACTCTGATGGTGGGAGGTTCCAGGACACTGGCTGGTTCCAAGACACTGCGCAGGTTTCGACCCGCCTGGCGACCGCGAAATCCAGTGGTGCTGCCGCTCGAAATGTTCCTGGCCACGCTCGTCTACGCCGGATTCCAACTCTCCACCGGCATGGTCGGTGACACCAGAGACGAACTCGTCCGCAGCCCGACCCTGATCGCAGTGGGTATCGCTGCCCTGCTGGCGATGACCGCCGCGACGTGTGTGCGCCGATCGTTTCCCGTCGTGTCGTACCTGTCGGTGGTTGCGATCAGCGTCGCGCTGATTCTGGTTCTGCCGGACCGCACCCTCGGATTCACCCCGCTGTACTGGTTTGCGATCGCCGCGTTGGCAATTCGAGTGACCGGGCCACGCCTGTTCGCTCCCCTCGCCGTCGGCCTCATCCTCGAGACCGTCGTCAGCGTCGACACCCGACTGTCCTTTCCCGATGCCGCAGCCGGACCCGGTGGCACGATCGGGGTGGTGGCCGAGCAGGTCGTGAACCTCGCCGTCAACTACACGGTGCTCATCGCTCTGGGTAAGTACATCGCACGGAACAGAGCCCAGGAGCTCGAGAACGAGGCTGCCCTCCGCCGAGCCGAGATCGAACACCGACAGCAGCTCGACGCGGCGCTGGACAACGAGAGAAAAGCCATGGCGCGCGAACTCCACGACGTTGCGGCTCACCACCTGACCGGCATGCTCATCCAAGCCAAAGCATCGAAGACCCTCATCCCGAGCAACCCCGAGCAGGCACGCGAACTACTCACCGGCGCAATCGGACACGGCCAGCGCACCCTCGACAGCCTGCGCCAGATCGTCGGCATCCTGCGACCGAGCGACACGGCCTACAGCTTCGACACCGACCTCAGCTTCGACACCGACACTGCACCGCAACCGATGATCTCCGACATCGCCGAACTGATCGAACAGTCTCGAATCTCTTTCGAGCGCGTCGAGACGAGCATCGTGGCAGACAAAGAAGATACCGACAGCGCCGTGCAACTGACGTGCTACCGCGTCGTTCAGGAAGCGTTGTCCAATGCCCGAGTCCATGCGCCGAACTGCGTTGTGCGCGTGCAGGTGACCGTGGGTTCGTCGGCCGTCGAGGTGACCGTCACCAACACGATGCCGTCGGACGAGACAGAGCAGCGCGAGTCCACAGGACAGGGATTCGGCATTCCGGGTATGCGGGAGCGGGCCGCTCTACTCGGCGGGACCCTCGACGCCGGATTTTCCGACTACCGAACGACGTGGACCGTGCACGCTCGACTGCCCGTCGGCGGAAAGATCTCTCGGGCGCAGGAGGTGCCGGCATGATCACCGTTCTGATCGCGGACGATCAACCCGTGGTTCGGCAGGGATTCGAGCTGTTCCTGGCGGGCCATCCCGACATCGAAGTGGTCGGGCACGCGCACTCGGGAAGACATGCCGTGCAACAGGTATCGACCCTGAAACCGGACGTCGTGCTGATGGACATCAGGATGCCGAACGGTGACGGGCTGACCGCAACGCGCGAGATACTGGCGCAGTTCGACAACGTTCGCGTCATCGTCGTCACCACGTTCGACCTCGACGAGTACGTGTTCGCTGCCCTCGATGCCGGGGCGTCGGGCTTCCTGCTCAAGGACACCGATCCCGACGAACTCGCCGACGCGGTGGTCACCGTCGCCTGCGGCGGAGCGGTGCTCTCTCCTCGACTGACCCCGCGCCTGATGACCGAGTTCGCCCGCCGCGGCGCGCCGAGTCGGCCCAACTCCGTTCCGCCGCAACACGACCTGAGCCTGCGAGAAATGGAAGTGGTGCAACTACTGGCGCAGGGCCTGGGCAACAACGAGATCGCGCGGGAACTGCAACTCGAACAGAGCACGGTGAAGACCCACATCGGTAACATCTGCCGCAAACTCGACGTGAAAACCCGAGTGCACGTGGTGATCTGGGCCTACCGCAACGGCCTGGTGAGCAGCTAGGCTGCCTTTTGCTCCTCGTCATCCGCGGTCTCATCGGCGCGCTCCACCAGCGAGGCAGAGTGGTCGGTGTACTGAAAGTGCGGGCGCTTGTCGCCGATGTACGAGGTCATCCACGACACCACCGCGACGTAGCGGTTCCGGAAGCCGACCAGGTACATCAGGTGCACCGCGAGCCACATGAGCCAGGCAATCGGGCCCGACATGTCGACCTTGCCGAACAGTCGCGCCACCGCACTGAACCGGCCGACGATCGACATACTGCCCTTGTCGGTGTACTCGAACGGTGTTCCCGCGTCGACCTTTCCGATGATCATCTTCGCCACGTGCCTGCCCTGCTGCATCGCCACCGGCGACTGTCCGGGGAGCTTGTGCAGCGACGTCACGTCGCCGATCGCGTAGATGTCCTTCGCCGAGCCGACCGTCAGATCGTCGTGCACGAGAAGGCGTCCGGCACGGTCGGTCTCGCACCCGGTGCGCTCGGCGATCGTGGCCGCGAGATCGCTGGCCTGAACGCCTGCCGACCAGATGACAGTCTTGGCCGGGTAGGTACGCGAGGTCTTGGTGTCGACATCCTGCACCGTGACGACGTCGTCGGCGATGTCGGTGACCATGGCTCCGGTGACGACGTCGACGCCGGACTTCTCGAGCTTCGTGCGGGCGTACGCGCTGAGCTTGCCGCCGAATGCGGGCAGAACTTCCTTGACTCCGTCGACGAGGGTGACGGTGACGCCGCTCGGGTCGATGTCGGGGAACGAGCCGGCGAAATAGCGGTGCGCGAGATCCCTGATCTGGCCGGCCAATTCGACACCCGTCGCGCCTGCACCGACAACGACGAAGCTCAGCAATTCCTTGCGAGCAGCCGAATCGGCTGTCAGGTGCGCAGTTTCGTAGCAGCTCAGGATCTGCTCACGCAGAGCGATCGCGTCGTCGACGGTTTTGAGCGCGAACGTGCGGTCCTTGAATTCGTCGCGCCCGAAGTACGCCTGCGTGGCACCCGTGGCGACGATCAATCGACCGAAGCCGATGGTGTGGCTCTGTCCGGCACCGATGTAGGTGACCTGGTGATTCTCGGGATCGACATCGACGACGCGTCCGAGACGCACGTCCGCCGAGTCGTACTGCGCGAGGATCCGCCGGATCGGAGGGGCGATCTCACCCGTCGAGAGCATTCCGGTGGCGGCCTGGTAGAGAAGCGGCTGAAAGAGGTGTTCGGTGGTGCTGGAGATCAGCGAGAACGTCACACCGGCCTTGCCCAGAGACTTGGCGGCAGCCAATGCTCCGAATCCCGATCCCACGATGACGACGTCGTACGTTTGCACAGCACTTTCCTTTTCGGCTCGAGTCTTTTCCTCTACGAAGAACTACCTCCATGAAACTCCGACCGCGATGCTCTATCAACGCGGAAGTTGAAATAGCATCTATGAGCAGAACTCATGATTGGATGTCTACATGGAACTGCGGCAGCTGAAGTACTTCCTCGCGGTCGGCGAGGAACTGAACTTCTCACGCGCTGCCGAACGCTGCTACGTCTCGCAATCGGCGATCAGTCTGCAGATCTCCAAGCTTGAACGAGAAATCGGTGAGCCGCTGTTCGAGCGGACCTCTCGTACCGTTCGATTGACCGTTGTCGGAGCACAATTGGTCTCCATTGCCCGGCACATGGTGGAGCTCGAGCAGGCCGCCCTGGCACTGACGACGCGCAAGCGGAATCAGCTGCGCCTGACCGGAAACATGACGTTCGCAGCCAACGCCATCTCCGCCATCGTCGCGGTCCGCGAGCGTCATCCCGACGCCGAGATCGACTTCGTGCTGAAACGATTCGCAGAACAGATCGAAGCGGTGACATCCGGCGACTGCCAGGTGGCGCTGATCCGCGGCAGCGTCGAACGCTCCGGTCTCCATGTGACCGAACTGTGGACCGAGGACCTCGTCGTCGTACTCCCCGAGGGTCATCCTCTGGCGGGGGAGGACAACCCGAGCCTGAGCCAGCTCGCCGGCTACCCCCTGCTACTTCCCAAACGGAGCGAGCAGATCCTGTTGCACCGGGTGATCGAACGCGAGATGAAGCGCAGCGGGCTGCCATTGAGCTTCGGCCCACCCGTGGCGTCCGATCACACCGCCAGCGCCGAGCTCCTCAAGAACCCGCAATGCTGGTCCATCCTGTACGCCAGCACCGCCGACAGCACCCCCAAGACCGGCCTGGTCTTCCGCACCGAAGCCGACCGCAGGCTGCGGCTCCCGGTCTCGGCCGTCGTCGACGCGACCGTGCCCGCCACCGATATCCAGCGCGACCTCGTGGCGGCCCTGGCTGCGACAGCACCGGTTCAGCCCGCCACCCCTGCGAGCTGAGCGAACGCGGCATCGGCGTCGAACAATTCGGCGCGATCGTACGTCGACGTCGAGGCCATGATCTCGTTCGCGCCGGTGCGCTCGACAACCTCCTCCAACCGAGAACGGACCTGCCCGATCGTGCCGAGGATGCTCGACGCCAACGACGCCTCGATTCGGTTCCGTGTCTGCGGCGTCCACTGCGATTCGTCGATCGCAGACGCTCGTTCCAGAGCTCGGAACTCGCCCTCGCGCCTGGACCTGGCCATCGCCCATGCCTCCGGCACGGCCAACCTACGTGCATCCTCGGCGTCGGCTGCGATCGTCACGTCGAGCGAGATGATCACGTACGGTTCGGGATTCGAGGGCGTGGGCCTAAAGTGCTTGCGATACAACGCCAACGGATGATCCTTCTGCAGCACCGGTCCACCGACGACCACCGGAAGCCCGGCGCGAGCGGCCACCTCGAGACCGGCTCCGGTGGCGAGGACGAACACCGGTGGAGCAGCGGTGGCAGGGCGGGCCGTCACCGGTGCCGAACCGTCCAGATACGAACGCAATTCGGCGATGTCGGACCCGAACGTGTCGGGCGCGTCACGGTCTCGGCGCAATGCTGCGCGGACCGGTTCGGTGAATCCGAGGGAGCGGCCGACTCCGAGGTCGATTCGGCCCGGAAAGAGGGACTCCAACATCAGGAACTGCTCGGCCACGATCAGGGGCTGATGATTGGGCAGCATCACCCCGCCGGATCCGACGCGAATGCGCGAGGTGCGCGACGCCACCGCGGCAGCAAGCACCGCAGGCGCGCCCGACGCGATACCGGGAACGCCGTGATGCTCGGCCACCCAGAACCGGTGTAGCCCCATCTCCTCCGCATGCACCGCTCGTTCGACGGTATGCCGCAGCGCCGAGGCGTCGTCCATTCCGGATCGAGTGCGGGATCTGTCGAGCAGTGAGAAGAACACGGATATGTCAACCGACGAGGCGTCGGGCATATTTCTCGAAGTGTTCGTTCATAGCGGACCGAATGTGTCCGCAAAAGCGCTCACCATTGCTCCATGAACCTCACCATGAAGATCGAACTCGTCACCCTGGCCGTCACCGACGTCGATCGCGCCAAGGACTTCTATGTCTCGATCGGCTTCCACGCTGACCATGACGCACGGCCGTGGGACGGCATCCGGTACGTCCAACTCACTCCCCCGGGCTCGGCGTGCTCCATCGCGATCGGCGAGGGCATCACCGACGCCGAGCCGGGCAAGGGAGCGGGGATTCTGATGGTCGTGGACGACGTCCAGGAGGCCTACGAGTACCTCACCTCGTCGGGTCTGACCATCGATGCGCCCAAGGACGAGGGCTGGGGCACGTTCGTGTACTTCGCCGACCCCGACGGCAACAAGTGGTCGGTGCAGCAGTTGCCCGCACAGCCTTGAACCGCGCAGCCCTGAACCTAGTGCCGGAACTGCAGCCGAGCCAGGATGCCGCGGTGATCGGAACCGGTGACCGTCACCGCCTCGACCGATCGAACCGCCATGTCCGCCACCAGAACATGGTCGATGGCGATGACGGGTGGGTACCAGGTGTGCGCCGGATAGGTCCTGAGCATGCCGGCTCCCGTGGCCACCGCGGCATCGACGAACCGGCCGTCCTGTAGACCTCGGTACCGCCGATGATCCTGCGTCGCATTGAAGTCGCCGGCCACCACCACGGGACCGTCGTCGACGGGGATCTTGGCCAGTAGTTGACGCAGCAGCGCGAGCTCGCGAACCCACTCGGACGGCTCCCGCGGCCACGGCGGCACCGGGTGAACCGCGAACACCAGCGGCCGACCCGGCATCTCCACCCGTGCAGAGAGCAATTCGGTGACAAAACCGTCGTGCCGCTGCTCGTCGACGAGCGGGAAGCGGCTGTAGATGCCGGTACCTTCGCCGCCGGGGGCGGCGCTGACGTACGCGTGCGGCAACGAGCCGGACAGTCTCGGGCGAAGACGGGCCTCGGCCTCGGGCGTCAGTTCTACGAGAGTGAGCACGTCCGGGCGGTGTTGCTCGACCAGCGCAACCAACGCGTCGAGATCGGCCTGTCCCAGCCAGATGTTGGCGTGCAGGACCGTCAGAGTCGGTGCCTCGGTCGTCGTCCGGGAGCGGTGTCTGTGTAGTGGACGGTGCCTCTGCAGCGGCAGCTGCGTTGCGATGGCACCCGTCAGTACAGCCACCCCCGCAGCCAGGCCCCACCACCCGAACGCGACGGCCGCGAGTGCAGTGCCGGGCACCGCGGCGAGCATGAGGACATGTGCCAAAGACGCGGCAACGAGCATCGCCTGCCCCCGCGCGTCGACGAGGTGCGCCACGATGCCGAGTACCGCTGCGAAGAGCAGTAACAGGGCCAACGATGCCGAAACCATGAGCGGAAGTCTTACAGGCAAACCTGAGGCCGAGCTGGGAAGCATCCTCGAGACCGACCGAACTGTTCGCTTTCTCGCCGCAAACACGACAGAATCGACAACGCTGTCCGTGAGTCAAGTAGGGGGACTTTCCGTGAACCGAAGGCAACTGCTGCGGTTGGCCGCTGCCGGAATGCTCGGCGCTGCCGCCGCTCCGGTCCTGAACTCGGCCGCAATGCCGGGCTCCGCCACAGCAGGCGCGCTGCCGATCGGTGCCGAACGCATCCGAGCACTGGTTCCCGAGCTGTTCGCCGACCCCCCGCGCCCACCGGACCACTCACCCGTGATCGTCATCGGCTCCGGCTTCGGTGCCAGCGCCGCCGCCCTCCGCATGGCGCAGGCCGGCACCCAGGTCACCGTCCTCGAACGCGGACTGCGCTGGCCACGTGATCCGTGGCGCGAGATTTTCACCGCCGATATGACCGCCGACGGACGCGGACTGTGGCAGCAGAGCTCGTTCACCAACATCACCGGCATGCCCGTCGGGCCGGTCGACCTGTTCGGCGGCGTCCTCGACACCACCCGCTACGAGAACCTCTCCGTCTGGCGCGGCGCTGCCGTCGGCGGCGGCTCGATCGTCTACACCGGCGTCACCATCGCCCCCGACAAGAAGTTCTTCGACCTCTCCTTCGGCCGACGACTGAACTACGACGAGATGGCCGCCACCTGGTACCCCAAGGCGCGCTCGATGCTCCGGCCGTCGGCGATGCCCGAGGACGTCTACAACAGCCCGAACTTCGCACACTCACGCACCTGGGACGACCACGCCAGGCGGGCCGGCTTCACCCCGCAGGCAGTGGACGGCAACTGGAACTGGAACGTCGTCCGCGACGAGATCGGCGGCCGCTCGAGGCCGTCCGCGACCGTCGGCGCGAGCACCTTCGGCAACTCCAACGGTGCCAAGCACGACCTGACCCAGAACTACATCCCCCAGGCCGAGGCCACCGGCAACGCGACGGTATGTCACAGCCATCGCGTCGCGGCGATCGGCACAGAATCCGGCGGGCGCTACCGCGTCGAGATCGAACGCCTCGACCCGTTCGGCACCGTACTCGAGACACGCACACTCACCTGCGACACCCTCGTCCTCGGAGCGGGGTCCATCGGCACCACCGAGCTGCTGATGCGCGCCCGCACCACCGGTGCGCTGGCGAACCTCAACGAATTCGTCGGCACCGGATGGGGCACCAACGGCGACGCGTCGATGACGCGGTCACTGGGGCCGATGTCGGCCGGGCCGCAGGGTGCGCCGTGCGCATCCCGCATCGTCGACGACTCAGGACTGCCACTGACCGTCGAGAACTGGTACGTGCCGGGCGTTCCGGTGAATCTCGGTTTCATCGGCTCCCTCGGCATGACCATCGACCCCCTGCGTGGAAACTTCGGATTCGATTCCGCCACAGACACGTTGACCCTCAACTGGCCGAAGGGGGGCAGCCGCGACACCGTGGAAGCCCTGCGCGCAGTGCAGAATCGGATGGCTCAGGCCGGCGGTACCGTCGTCGCAGCCGAACCGTTCACCCGCGATGTCGACGACACCTTCACCGCCCACCCACTCGGCGGCGCGATACTGGGCGACGCCACCGACAACTACGGGCGGGTGAAGGGTCACCCCGGGCTCTACGTCGTCGACGGTGCTTTGATCCCCGGTAGCACCGGAGCCGCCAACCCGTCGCTCACCATCACCGCGTTGGCCGAACGCAACGTCGCGCAGATCATCGCCGACGGTCGCTGACCGTCCGAAGTGGGTAGACCCGCGCCGAACGGGTAGCCCACAGGTATGCCCGTCAACGACCCGACCGAACGCACCATCGCCGACCGCGACGTCGAAAAGCGCTGGAACGACCCCGGTGCCCTCCGTAAGGCTGCGGGATACTGCTCCGGCGTCGTGGCGGTGGCGGCTGCCCTGACCGCGGTGTTCCTGATAGTCGACCGCACCAGTCCTGTGTTGGCCGCGTCGGTGCCTGCGGTGTGTTTCCTCGGCGGTATCGGAGCTCTGACGTTGGGATACAAGTCCTACCGAGCCGGTGGCACGTGGCCGATCTGGCAGGGCGCGGCATGGTTCCTGTTCACCGTGATGCTGCTCGGTCTTGCGATGCCGATGTTCGCCATCCGTCAGTGACCGTCGGCGTCAACCCAACTGAATCTCCGGGCGGCCTTCGGGGACGGTAACAGTTGCGGCGGTGCGAACCTGCCTGCCCGGCGTCGACACTGCATCTACAACCCTCACTTCCGAATGCCATTCGGTGTTCGTCAGCGTGCTGCGGAGATAGCCGCGGCGAGCATTGCCGTACTTGACGTGCGGTGATGCCTCGGCGATTGCCGCCCCGGCGGAGTCGACATCGGCACCGTCCTTGCCCGACGCGATCGACGTGGCCGCGATCTCCACACCTTGGATCGGCGACACCTGATCCTGGTAGTCGCGTCGCAGTTCGGAGACGATCGTGCGATGAATGTCGCCGACGATCGACGCGACGTTCTTCGCGCCACGATCCCTGGCTCCGTCCAGAATTCGGTGCCGAGACGCCTCGTATCCGCTCCACGGATCCATCCCGACCTTGCGATCGCTACCGAGCCCACGAGCCAAGTCCGAGATGACCGTCTGATGCGCCAGGAAGTTCCACGTCGACGGCGATGCGAACCCGTCGAGAATCCACTTCTCCTGCGCTGCACCGGTTATGGTGCGCGACGGATCGGCCGTCTCCGCGTCCTGCGCATGCTCGCCGTCCCCGTGCGCCTGATCGCTGCGGTACTGCCGCGTGTCCAGTACCGAGAAGTCCACCAGATCGCCGAACGAGAACCGGCGATAGACCGTCATGTCCGGGCCGACGGGCTTCAGGTTCGACCGAACCGGAGTGTTCTCCCACCACGCCTTGAACGCATCGGCTCTGCGCAACAGGAACTCTCGCGGATCGTCGTCGTCCTGACTGATCTGCGAGGCCCAGTTGTTGTCCACCTCGTGATCGTCGAACGTCGAGACGAACGGTGCCGACGCATGGGCCGCGGCGAGGTTCTCGTCCGCCTTGTACAACGCATACCGGTCTCGATAGTCGTTGAGTACCATGGTCTCTCGGGCAGCCGACTCGGTACGCGGCTCATCCTTGCGAGCACCCTCGTCCTTGATCGCGTACTCGTAGATGTAGTCGCCCAGAAAGAACACCACATCGAGATTCGACGCCGCCAGGTCCTGGTACGCGCCGAAGTAGCCGTCCTCCCATTTCTGGCACGACGCCCACGCGAAATCGAGCCTGCTCAACGGTTGGCCCAGCGCCGGTGCGGTTTTGGTGCGGCCGACCGAGCTGGAGTGCGGTCCGACAAGGAACCGATAGAAGTATTCGCGAGCAGGCTCCAGCCCTCGGACGTCGACGTGAATCGACCAGCCGTCGAACTCGGTGGCAAGCTCGACGCCCTCGCGGGTGATGTTCACGAATCGTTCGTCCGCGGCGATCTGCCACCGCACCGGCACGACGCCAGGCGTCATTCCGCCCAGTGGCGCAAATGGATCGGTAGCGAGTCTGGTCCACAGCACCACCGAATCGGGCAGTGGATCGCCGGATGCCACGCCGAGGCGGAACGGGTAATCGGGCGTCACCACGGACTGGGCCTGCGCCGTGGTTCCCGCGAGTCCCGGAGTGAACGCCAACGCCCCCACCAGCGCACTCCACGTCAGAAACTGTCGACGTGTGGCCCCCGCTCGCATGGAGATGTCCGAACCGAACCGTATCTCGTTACCCCGTCTCACCATCCTTCGAGGCTGTCGCGCCCGAACGAACTGTGCGCGTCGTCGATCGAAAGGGCACATGAACACGAAATTTCCATTCGATTCAGGACCTGAGTCGTCCGCAATCACGGCAAAACTCGAACGCATGACGAACACCGACCGCACAGGCTCCCAAATCGACCACCTCAACATCGGCGTCGCCGATCTTGCCGCCAGCGCCGAGTTCTACGGTGCTGTACTGAAACCACTGGGGATCAGCGAGATCATGCGGGTACCGCACACCCCCGAGGCGAACCAACTCGCCATGATCGCGTTCGGCTGGGCGCAGGTGAAGCCCTTCTTCTGGATCGTCGACGCACCGGGTTCGGCCATCGGACCGCACACCCATCTCGCCTTCAGCGCCCCGGATCGCGCCACCGTCGATGCCTTCCACGCCGCGGCACTCTCGGCAGGAGCGATCGAGCTCAGGCCTCCAGGGCTGCAGCCGGAATACCACGCCACGTACTACGGATCATTCGTCCGCGATCTCAACGGCATCGACCTCGAAGCCGTCTGCCATCACTGATGATTCGACGAACGCGTTCTCAGTCGGTCAGCTACTGCCGAACATCGGCGGCAGGACGGGCAGCGGTGAGACAGGATATGCAGCAACATCCATGACAACAGTGCAGTCGCAGTAGCCGCCGTAGATCGTGGTGGTCCACCCGCCCGGTGTGCGATTCAGGACTGAACCACCCACACCATGTTGCCGTCGGGATCACGCAGCACGAACATGGGCGGCGCACCGTCCTCCGTCCCGGACATTGCGTCCATGTCGACACCGCCGATCGCGGCCAGCCGCGCATGTTCCGCCTCGACGTCGGGGGTTTCCACACCGATCGAGGACCCGCCGGGCGAGTCACCCATCGGCGGATTCAAGGCCAGACGTGCCGTCGAACCGGGCGGGGCCACCTCGACCCACCGATACTCGCCCTCGGGGCCGAAACGCGTATCGTCGCGCAGCTCGAAACCGAGCACGCGTGAATAGAACTCGAGAGCGGCATCCTGGTCTGCGACGGTGAACATGGCCACGCCGATGTTCACGATGGTGCTGGGGGTTTGGTTGGTCATGCCGGTACCGACTCGAGGCGCATCGAAAACTCACCGCGCACCCCAGATATACAACAAAGCCCCGCATCGACCGAAGTCGATGCGGGGCTTTGTCTGCTGGCTCTGTCGTCGTGAACGGAAACTCGTAGTGGGCTACGAGGCAGGAGCGGAGCCTGCGAAGCGACCCAAAACTCAGCCGTGCACGTGCGACGAAGTCGCTCTAGCGGTATTCGTTGGAGAAACCGTAGTCGTCGAGCGGCACTGCAGCGCCGGTTCCCTGGCCGAAGCCGTCCGGGCTGTAGTACTGATCGTCGTACGACGGCACCGCGTATGCGGCGGCACGCGCCTCTTCGGTCGGCTGCACCGTGATGTTCCGGTACCGGTTGATGCCGGTACCAGCCGGGATGAGCTTACCGATGATGACGTTCTCCTTGAGACCTATGAGCTTGTCGCTACGGCAGTTGATCGCCGCATCGGTGAGCACACGAGTGGTCTCCTGGAAGGACGCTGCCGACAGCCACGAATCGGTGGCCAGCGACGCCTTGGTGATACCCATCAGGACCGGACGTCCGGCTGCGGGCTCGCCACCCTCGGAGACGACGCGACGGTTGCTCGACTCGAATTCGCTGCGCTCGGTGAGTGAACCGGGCAGGAACTCGGTGGAGCCGCTGTCGATGATCGTCACGCGACGGAGCATCTGGCGCACGATCGTCTCGATGTGCTTGTCGTGAATCGACACACCCTGCGACCGGTACACCTCCTGGACCTCGTTGACGAGGTGGATCTGCACCTGACGGGGACCCATCACGCGCAGGACCTCGTGCGGATCGGCAGCACCTTCCATGAGCTGCTGGCCGACCTCGACGTGGTCACCGTCCGCCAGAAGGCGCTCGGTGCCGTCGTCGTGCTTGAAGACGCGCAGACGCTGACGCTTGGAGAGCTTGTCGTAGACAACCTCTTCGCCGCCGTCGTCCGGGACGATGGTGATCTTGTAGAAACGATCGCCGTCCTCGAGCTGGATGCGTCCCGACACGTCCGCGATCGGAGCCTTGCCCTTCGGCACACGTGCCTCGAACAGCTCCTGCACGCGAGGCAGACCACCGGTGATGTCATCTCCGGCGACACCACCCTGGTGGAAGGTACGCATGGTCAGCTGGGTTCCGGGCTCACCGATGGACTGTGCGGCAACGATACCGACGGCCTCACCGATGTCGACCAGCTTGCCGGTGGCCATCGAACGGCCGTAGCAGGTGGCGCAGACGCCGGTTCCGGTGGTGCAGGTGAGCACCGAGCGAACCTTGACCGACGTGATGCCCGCGGCGAGCAGCGCGTCGATGGCCGGGTCACCGAGATAGTGTCCGCGAGCGACGATGACCGTGCCGTTCTCGTCGACAGCGTCGTTCGCCAAGGTGCGGGCGTACGTGCTGGTCTCGACGTGAGCGTCGCGGATCATCTTGCCGTCGGCGGTCTTCTCGGCGATCGTCGTGACGATGCCGCGCTCGGTGCCACAGTCGGTTTCCCGAACGATGACATCCTGCGAGACGTCGACCAGACGACGCGTCAGGTAGCCCGAGTCGGCGGTACGAAGCGCCGTGTCGGCCAGACCCTTACGAGCGCCGTGCGTGTTGATGAAGTACTCGAGAACCGTCAGGCCTTCCTTGAAGGAAGACTTGATCGGACGCGGGATGAACTCACCCTTCGGGTTCGTCACCAAGCCCTTCATGCCGGCGAGCGAGCGAACCTGAGTCATGTTTCCGGCTGCGCCGGACTTCACGATCATCGGGATCGGGTTGTCGTCGGGGAAGTGCGCCTCCATGGCCTTACCGACCTGCTCGGTCGCGTCCTGCCAGATCTTGACCAGTGCGGAGTTGCGCTCGACCTTGTCGAGTGCGCCGCGCTGGTACTTCTTCTCGATCTGATCGGCCTGAGCCTCGAAGGTCTCCATGATCTGCGGCTTCTCCGGCGGCACGAGGACGTCGGAGATCGAGATGGTGACACCCGAACGCGTGGCCCAGTAGAAGCCGGCGTCCTTGAGCTTGTCGACGGTCTGCGCGACGACGATCATCGGGTAACGCTCGGCGAGATCGTTGATGATGGTCGACTGACGCTTCTTCGGCATCTGCTCGTTGACGAACGGGTAGTCCGCCGGAAGCAGCTCGTTGAAGAGCACGCGTCCCAAAGTGGTCTGCGCGGTCCATGCATCGCCGCGGTTCCAGCCGTTCGGGAACAGCTCGTTCTCTATGTCACGCGGCGGGCGCTGCGTGGTGAGACGAACCCGAATCTGCGACTGCACCGTGAGCGATCCACGATCGACGGCCATCTGAGCCTCGGCCGGGGAGGAGTACGCCCCGAACTCGGCCGTGTCGGTCTTGGCGTCGGCGCGCTCGCCGACGGCACCGGCGTCGAGACGCGTCAGGTGGTACAGACCCGTCACCATGTCCAGACGCGGCATGGCGAGCGGACGGCCCGATGCCGGCGAGAGGATGTTGTTCGACGACAGCATCAGCACGCGCGCCTCGGCCTGAGCCTCGGCGGACAGCGGGAGGTGGACAGCCATCTGGTCACCGTCGAAGTCGGCGTTGAACGCCTCACACACGAGCGGGTGCAGCTGGATGGCCTTGCCCTCGACGAGCTGCGGCTCGAACGCCTGGATGCCCAACCGGTGCAGGGTGGGTGCACGGTTCAGCAGCACGGGGTGCTCGGCGATGACCTCTTCGAGAACGTCCCACACCTGCGGACGCTGACGCTCGACCATGCGCTTGGCCGACTTGATGTTCTGCGCGTGGTTCAGATCCACCAGACGCTTCATCACGAACGGCTTGAACAGCTCGAGTGCCATCAGCTTCGGCAGACCGCACTGGTGCAGCTTGAGCTGCGGGCCGACGACGATGACCGAACGGCCCGAGTAGTCGACGCGCTTGCCGAGGAGGTTCTGACGGAAACGACCCTGCTTGCCCTTGAGCAAGTCGGACAGCGACTTCAGCGGACGGTTACCCGGTCCGGTGACCGGACGTCCACGACGGCCGTTGTCGAACAGGGCGTCGACCGACTCCTGCAGCATCCGCTTCTCGTTGTTGACGATGATCTCGGGAGCACTGAGATCGATCAGACGCTTGAGGCGGTTGTTGCGGTTGATGACGCGGCGGTACAGATCGTTGAGGTCGGACGTCGCGAAACGTCCACCGTCGAGCTGCACCATCGGACGAAGCTCCGGCGGGATGACCGGGACAGCGTCCAGGACCATGCCCATCGGGGAGTTACGGCCGGCCTGGAACGCAGCGACGACCTTCAGACGCTTGAGCGCGCGCAGCTTCTTCTGACCCTTGCCACTGCGGATGGTCTCGCGAAGAGACTCCGCCTCGGCGTCGATGTCGAAGGTCTGCATGAGCTTCTGGATCGACTCGGCACCCATGGCACCGGTGAAGTACTCGCCGTACCGGTCGATGAGCTCGCGGTAGATGAGCTCGTCGACGATGAGCTGCTTGGGAGCGAGCTTGGTGAACGTGGTCCAGATCTCTTCGAGACGATCGAGCTCACGCTGCGCGCGGTCACGGAGCTGACGCATCTCGCGCTCGCCGCCGTCCTTGACCTTGCGGCGCACGTCGGACTTGGCACCCTCGGCTTCGAGCTCGGCGATGTCCGCTTCGAGCTTCTGCGCACGAGCCTCGAGATCGGCGTCGCGCTGGTCTGCGACGGCCTTCTTCTCGACCTCCATCTCGGCCTCGAGCGTCGAGAGCTCGTTGTGACGGAGCTCGTCGTCGACCGTGGTGATGACGTAGGCAGCGAAGTAGATGATCTTCTCGAGATCCTTCGGAGCCAGGTCGAGCAGGTAGCCCAGACGCGACGGCACACCCTTGAAGTACCAGATGTGCGTGACCGGAGCAGCCAGTTCGATGTGGCCCATGCGCTCACGACGCACCTTGGCGCGAGTGACCTCGACGCCACAACGCTCACAGATGATGCCCTTGAAGCGGACGCGCTTGTACTTGCCGCAGTAGCACTCCCAGTCCCGAGTGGGGCCGAAGATCTTCTCGCAGAAGAGGCCGTCCTTCTCGGGCTTGAGCGTGCGGTAGTTGATGGTCTCCGGCTTCTTGACCTCGCCGTAGGACCACTGACGGATGTCGTCCGCAGTGGCAAGGCCAATGCGAAGTTCATCGAAGAAGTTGACGTCGAGCACGTAACTTCCTTTCCCCGTTATGGGTGTTGTGCTGGAAGAGCAAATGAGAGAAACGCCTGCCGGATCCGCACTGAGCGGATCCGGCAGACCACAGAACTACTGAGCGAGGTCGTCGACCGTGGCAGCTTCGTTGCGGGAGAGATTGATTCCCAGGTTGGCTGCGGCACGCTCGAGGTCTTCGTCGTCACCGTCGGCCATCGTGATGGCAGCGCCGTCCGAGGACAGCACCTCCACGTTGAGGCACAGCGACTGGAGCTCCTTGAGGAGCACCTTGAAGGACTCGGGGATACCGGGCTCGGGAATGTTCTCGCCCTTGACGATCGCCTCGTACACCTTCACGCGGCCGACAACGTCGTCCGACTTGATGGTGAGAAGCTCCTGCAGCGTGTACGCGGCACCGTAGGCCTGCATGGCCCAGCACTCCATCTCACCGAAGCGCTGTCCACCGAACTGAGCCTTACCACCGAGGGGCTGCTGCGTGATCATCGAGTACGGCCCGGTCGAACGAGCGTGGATCTTGTCGTCGACCAAGTGGTGCAGCTTGATGATGTACATGTAGCCCACCGACACCGGGTACGGGAACGGCTCGCCGGAGCGGCCGTCGAACAACGTGGCCTTTCCGTCGGATCCGACCATCTGCTCGCCGTCGCGGTTGGGAATCGTGCTCTCCAGCAAGCCGGCGAGCTGATTCTCCTTGGCACCGTCGAACACCGGGGTGGCGATGTTGCTGTCGGCCGGAGCCGCCAACATCTCCTCGGGCAGACGCTCGGCCCAATCGGGCTTCGTGCCGTCCGCGGCGATCTGCACGTTCCAACCGGTCTTGCCGATCCAACCCAGGTGGGTTTCGAGGACCTGACCGATGTTCATACGACGCGGAACACCGTGGGTGTTGAGGATGATGTCGATCGGGGTGCCGTCGGGCAGGAACGGCATGTCCTCCTGCGGGAGGATCTTGCCGATGACGCCCTTGTTGCCGTGACGGCCGGCGAGCTTGTCGCCGTCCTGGATCTTGCGCTTCTGAGCCACGTAGACGCGGACCAGCTCGTTGACGCCGGGAGGCAGATCGTCGTCGTCGTCGCGCGAGAAGACGCGGATGCCGATGACCTTTCCGTTCTCGCCGTGCGGAACCTTGAGCGAGGTGTCGCGAACTTCGCGAGCCTTCTCACCGAAGATGGCGCGCAGCAGGCGCTCTTCGGGGGTCAGCTCGGTCTCGCCCTTCGGCGTGACCTTTCCGACCAACACGTCGCCGTCACGAACCTCGGCACCGATACGGATGATGCCGCGCTCGTCGAGGTCTGCGAGGACCTCGTCGGAGACGTTCGGGATGTCGCGAGTGATCTCCTCGGCACCGAGCTTGGTGTCGCGAGCATCGATCTCGTGCTCCTCGATGTGGATCGAGGTGAGAACGTCCTCTTCCACGAGGCGCTGCGACAGGATGATCGCGTCCTCGTAGTTGTGGCCCTCCCACGGCATGATCGCCAGCAGCAAGTTCTTGCCGAGTGCCATCTCACCGTTCTCGGTGCAGGGGCCGTCGGCGAGGACCTGGCCGGTCTCGACGCGCTGTCCCTCGTCCACGATCGGACGCTGGTTGGCGCAGGTGCCCTGGTTGGAGCGCGCGAACTTACGCATCCGGTAGGTCTTGCGGGTTCCGTCGTCGGCCATGACCGTGACGTAATCGGCGGATACTTCTTCGACGACACCGGTCTTCTCGGTGATGACGACGTCACCGGCGTCGACAGCTGCACGCAGCTCCATGCCGGTTCCGACGATCGGCGACTCGCTGCGAACCAGCGGGACGGCCTGACGCTGCATGTTCGCGCCCATCAGGGCACGGTTGGCATCGTCGTGCTCGAGGAACGGGATCATCGCGGTTGCGACGGACACCATCTGGCGCGGCGAGACGTCCATGTAGTCGATGTCGTCGGACGAGACGAACTCGACCTCTCCACCCTTACGACGGACGAGAATCTTGTCCTCGATGAAGTGACCCGAGTCGTCGACCGGAGAGTTCGCCTGCGCGAGCGTGTGGCGATCCTCCTCGTCGGCGGTCAGGTAATCGACATCGTCGGTGACCTTGCCGTCGACGACCTTGCGGTACGGGGTCTCGATGAACCCGAACGGGTTGACGCGTGCGTACACCGAGAGCGATCCGATCAGGCCGATGTTCGGGCCTTCCGGGGTCTCGATGGGGCACATGCGGCCGTAGTGCGAGGGGTGCACGTCGCGGACCTCGAGGCCGGCGCGCTCACGAGAGAGACCGCCGGGTCCCAGTGCCGACAGGCGACGCTTGTGCGTCAGACCCGACAGCGGGTTGTTCTGGTCCATGAACTGCGAGAGCTGGGAGGTTCCGAAGAACTCCTTGATCGCAGCGACGACGGGACGGATGTTGATCAGGGTCTGCGGCGTGATCGCCTCGACGTCCTGAGTCGTCATACGTTCGCGCACGACGCGCTCCATGCGGGACAGGCCCACGCGGATCTGGTTCTGGATGAGCTCTCCGACGGTACGCAGACGACGATTACCGAAGTGGTCGATGTCGTCGACCTCGACCGGAACCTCGACGCCGTCGGGTGCGGTCATCGAGGTCTCACCTGCGTGCAAACGCACCAGGTACTCGATGGTCGCAACGATGTCTTCCTCGGTGAGGGTCGACGCCACGATGGGCTGACCCGAGTTGAGGCCGAGCTTCTTGTTGATCTTGTAACGACCCACGCGAGCGAGGTCGTAGCGCTTGTCCTTGAAGAACAGGTTCTCCAGCAGGGTCTGCGCCGACTCCTTGGTCGGCGGCTCGCCCGGACGCAGCTTGCGGTAGATGTCGAGGAGCGCCTCGTCGGTACCGGCGGTGTTGTCCTTCTCCAGCGTGGCCATGAGGATCTCGGAGAAGCCGAAGCGCTCCGTGATCTGCTCGGTAGACCAGCCGAGAGCCTTCAGCAGCACCGTGACGGGCTGGCGGCGCTTGCGGTCGATGC
>NZ_LVCU01000504.1:0-10815 GCF_001647185.1 Rhodococcus sp. EPR-147 | reverse complement strand
GGTGGTCTTGTCGATCGAGTGATCGAAGTAGACGCCCGGAGAACGCACCAGCTGCGAGACGACGACACGCTCGGTGCCGTTGATGATGAAGGTGCCCTTGTCGGTCATCATCGGGAAATCACCCATGAAGACCGTCTGGCTCTTGATCTCACCGGTGTTGTTGTTGATGAACTCGGCCGTGACGAACAGCGGAGCCGCGTACGTCATGTCCTTGTCCTTGCACTCATCGGTCGAGGCCTTGACCTCGTCGAATCGTGGGTCGGAGAAGGAGAGAGACATCGAGCCCGAGAAGTCCTCGATCGGAGAGAGCTCGGTCAGGATGTCCTCGAGTCCACCGGCGACACTGCTGTCTCCGCGGGCGGCGGCACGGTCACGCCAACTCTGCGCACCTACCAGCCATTCGAACGAATCCGTCTGTACATCGAGGAGACCGGGTACCTCCAACGGCTCGCGAATGTTCGCGAACGAAACCCTCCTCGGGGCTCCCGGTGTTCCGACAACTGCCTTGGTCTGGCTAGAGACTGCCAAGATGCGTCCTTCCAGCACCTCACGCGGGTCGCTCGTGCAGTGCGACCGCCGCTGTATCTGTTTGCTATATGTGGGGCGAATTTCGGCTGGTGCAACCAGACCGAATCCCCATCACAGCGGCCCGAAAACGTGCTTTCGGGTAACAGCGATCGAGAGGTGGACAGGAGGCAGCCAGCGCAACGTCCAAAGGTACCCCAAATGTGCGCACAGCGCAACGGGGGCATCAAAAGTAGCACCCGGGGTCCATTCACGCGCCGACTCGACGAAAGCGTGTCGCCTGCCGAACGCCCAGAACCACTGCGCTCATCAAACCACTGCGCTTCAGAAACCACTGGGGGTGCTCCTGACGACAAGAGTGAACCGTGCCGCCCCCTTCGTCAAGAGGTTCGGCCCGATCCGTTGTTCGTGATACCGCACTCGAACCAGTCGCGTCGATGGACCATTGCACCGCCGAGACGTATGCAAGGGTCCATCGACGCAGTCGGGGGGGCGGGAAACCGACGCGCCCCGCCCCCTGCCGTCTACCGGTCGCCCTCGCGCCACCGCGTGGCCTCGGCGAGCGCGAAACCGTGGACGTCCGCCAACTCACCCAACCGCTCCACGCTGTCGCCGTCGAGGGTGGTGCCGATACTGCGCAGTCCGAACTCACCCGACAACGCGATCAGCATCGTCTCGGCCATGCAGGCGTACGTCAGCCCCGGAGCCAACCCGTAGGTCAACCCGAAATCCGAGCCCGACGGCACCCGCACGATGCCGCCGTCGAACACCGTCACGTCGGGCCGCTCACTGCGCACGTCCCGGCCGATGTTCGGCGGCTGCGCAACATCGCAGACGATGGCACCCTCCATCAGATCCGTCGGATCGATCAGCGCATGCGGCGCCGACGTCGCAGCGATGACGATCAACGAATCCTGCACCGCAGCAACAGGATCGGTGAAGAACTCGACATGTCGCGACCTGATCAGATCGTCCAGATCACCGTCGACCGCGTGCGCGGCAGCGGCCAGATCTCCCGAACCCGCACCGGCCCGAGCGCTCGCCACCATCTCCTGCGCGGCCGCCCACAGCTTGGGCGCGATGACCGAACTCTCCCCCCGCCTACCGACCAGCACGATGCTGCCGACCTCACCGGCCAGCTGCATGCCGATGGTTCGCCCGATCGCGCCGGCGGCACCGAGAATCGTCACCCGAGCCCGCGCGACATCGATACCGCGTTCACGGCACACGCGTCGAACAGCCCGCAGACTCGCCGCAGCGGTGAACGTGTTGCCGGTGGTGATCGGTCGCGTCGTCGCGCCGAGGCTCAACCCGTTTCCGGTGATCACCGACGAATAACCGCCCAACCCGACCACCGTCGCACCGCGTGAGATCGCCAGTTCGACGGCACTGCCGACCACCCGCAGAGCTTGCTCGGTCGGCAGGTGCAGCAACTGCTCGGAGGTGTACGGCAGCCCGATCAGATCGCCGTGCGCCGTCGCCTCCTCACCCCCGACGACTCGGCCGCTGCCGATGACGAACGACGCAGGTTCGAGCTCGGACGTCGATGCCGCGAACCGCTCGAGCAGGTCCTGCCGCTCGCCGTGGTCGAACACCTCCAGCGCCGGATCGAACGCAGCGAAGAATCCGAGATCGAGAGGATGCGCGATGAACGCGAAGCGTCGATCGGCCGGTCGCACAGCGATATCGGGCGTCCGACCCGGGCGCAACGCCTCGAGCGCGGGCGGAGTGGCGACGGTCGGGCGGCCCAGCAGATGCCCGAACAATCCGTCCAGGTCCCCCACCGCCGCATAACCCAATGCCCGATCCAACGCCGCGACCAGCCGCGAGCACTGCACCGCCGACACCGTCAACGGTGGTTCGATCCGAATCACCCTGTTGCCGAACAGAGTCGGAGCCACACGTATCCCCTCGACATCGAGCAAGTACGAGCAGATCACCACGGCCAGATTGTGTTGATCGGCAATCGATCCCAGCAACGACTGTCGCCCGACGAAATTCACGTCCGCGGTGAGTTCCAGGCCCAGCAACAGTCCGCGACCGCGTACCTCGGTGACGACCGATGGATATTTCTCGGCCAGCACGCCGAGATCGTTCTTCAGCTGCCGCCCGAGAACGGCCACGTTCTGCACCAGAGCGCAGTCGTCTCGAGTCAACTCGTCGAGTACCGCGATACCGACCCGCGCGGCCAACGCGTTCCCCGCGAAGGTCGACGTGTGACGGAGCGCGAAACTTTCGTCCACCAACCTCGGCGCACACAACACCGCACCCACCGGCACGATCCCTCCCCCGAGCGCCTTGGCCACGGTGAGAATGTCCGGAACCACACCCTCGTGCTCGGCGGCGAACATCCTGCCGGTCCGGCCGAGCCCGGTCTGCACCTCGTCGAGAGCCATCAGCACCCCGTGCCGATCACAGATCTCCCGCACGCGACGCAGGTACCCGTCGGGTGGACACACCACCCCGCCCTCACCCTGAATCGGCTCCACCAGAAACACCGCATAGTGCCCGGGTGCCGCCGCCAGGGTCGCGTCGAGCGCGTCCGAATCACCGAACTCGATGTGATCGAATCCCTCGACCGGTGCACCGAAACCGCTCTGATACTTGATGTTTCCCGTCGCAGACAAAGCGCCCAGAGTCTTGCCGTGAAAACTGTTCCCGGTGGTCAGTACACCCAGCCGACCGGTGTGCGCTCGTGCGATCTTGAGCGCCACCTCGGTGGCCTCGGTACCACTGTTGACGAACGTCGTCCGCGTCAACCCGTCGGGTGCGATGCGCCCCAACCGATCTGCCAATTCACCCGCTGCCGTCAGCACCGACGGCTGCACGAAGATCGCCTCCCCGCTGCAGCGAACATCGTTGATCGCCTGCCAGATCGGAGTGGGGCCGTGGCCGAAGGGCAGCGCCCCATATGCGCCCGCGAAGTCCAGATAGCGACGACCCGCGGCGTCGAACAGAACCGTCCCGTCGCCCCGCACGTACTCGCGATCCAAGTTCAGCGCAGACAACAGCCGATACAGTTCGGGATTGACGTGCTCGGCAAAGCCCGAACGACCGGACCTGGATTCCAGCACGGAATAATCGATGGTTGTGTCAGTCATGACCAGCATGCTCCGTTTTCATCGGATCCACCCCTGGCTGTCGAGCGTCTATTGGTTGTCTCGAACAACCAGGGCTCGTCCCAAGCCAGGACGCAATCGCGATGGTAACTCGGTGGCCAGCCGGTGACAGACCGCCGAAAAGCGCACGAAAAAGCCCCGTCCGAGCAGGAATTCTGCGTCGAACGGGGCCGGATCGAGTGCTGTTGTGGCGCGCCTACTGATCGTCGATTGCCGACAGCTTCCAGGTGCCGTCGACCTTCTCCATGTTCACCGTCAACGGGCCCTCGGCACTACCCGATGCGACACCGTTCTGCGTGGCACTGATGTTCACGTTGGCGATCAGTTCCGCCATGCCGTCCTCCAGCCGCGAGACGCCGATATCGGTGACCATGGCTTCGGTTCCCGTATCCGTCTGCACCACAGCCGATTTGGTGGTTTCCGCGGTGGAGTTGAACTCGTCGAGCATCGACTGATTGAGCACCGCACGAGCGGCATCGAAATCGGCGTCGATCGTGGCGGCCTTGTACGTGTACAGGGTTTGCAGCGCGTCGGTCGCGGCCGAGGTGACTTCCTGCGTCGCCGCGGAATCCACCCAGGCTGCGTTGTCGATCGTGGCGAACGGCTTGAACGCGGCGACGGCAGCGAACGCACCGAGCACAACGGCGATGACCGCAACGACGATGACGTGCTTGTAGCCGATCCCCGACGCCGACCCGGCGGCAGAGTCGGTCGACGCGGAATCGGCTGCGGGCTCAGCGGTCACAGACTTGCCGGTTGCTGCCTTGTCGAGCACAGGCTTATCGGCAGCGGGCTTGTCGGTTGCCGACTTGTCGAGCACAGGCTTGTGGGCAGCGGGCTTGTCGGTTTCCGACTTCTCGACAGCTGGCTCGTCGAGTGCGGGCTTGTCGGCTGCGGGCTTGTCCGATACGGGCTCGGTCGGCGGTGTCGTGGTGATCGCCGAAGTCTCGGTCGCAGCAGACGCCTCGGCACCGGTCGAGTCCGTGGCGGAGTTGGCAGCAGTCGGCTTCCCGGTCCCGGCCACCTTCCGGCGAACTTTGCTGGTGGTGGTGGGTGGAACGATCTTGCGACGCTGGGGAGGCACTACAGAACTCCTTCGAAACTCACTTCGGTACAGACGGAAAACACCAATGCCGGGTCTCTCAGTTGCCGCCGGCGTCGGGCTGGGGAGCCGGCGTCGCTTCCGCACTGGGATCGGCCGCATTCGGATCGACCGCATTCGGGTCGGCGGGGCCGCCCGGTTCGGTCGGAACAACGGGATTGGTGTTCGGGTTGTCGAGCGAGATCCGTGAACCGATGGGGTCGACCTTGTTGGTCTTCCACACCCCGTCGACCTCTTCCATGGCCAGACGCATCGTCAGCTTGCTGCGCTCGACGCGATCGGGCCAGGTGGTCGTCGTCGCAATGACGACAAGGGCGGTGGCGGTGTTCTCGTCCGTGCTCAGCTCGGTGAGCGTGCCGTGCAACACCTCGGCCTCGCTCTTGGCACCGGACTGGCGAACCTGATCGGTGATGCCCGAGCGAGTCTGCTCGAGGTCGTTGAGCATCAGGTCGCCGGTGATCGACGACTTCATGTTGTCGAACGACTGATCGATGGCTGCTGCGTCGACCGTGTTCAGGTTGACGGCGGCCTGCTGAGCTCCGGTCAGCGCCGCGTCCCTGGTGTCCGCGGTGGGCTTTTGGCTCAGTAACGCATTGCCCCAGCCGTAACCGAAGAACACTGCCGCCGCGAGAGCGGCAACGGCGATCACCGTGACGACGGCCAACAGGATTTTCGCGGTCTTGGTGCGCCCTGGAGTCGCTGGGGACTCCAGGGCTTCGGTGCTCGAGTTCACACTTTCCACCCTACTACTCGGTAATATCCGGCCGAACCACTCTCGGCCCGACGATAGTGCTGAGCAGCAGTTCCACCGATTTCACTACTTCGGCGTGACGCCGATCAGCGGTGCCAACTGGGTGGCAATGGGGTTGAGGTTCAGCTTCTCGGGATCGACCTTGGGCTTGAGGTCCCACGGCTGCGGCACGTCCGGATCGGCGAACACGATTCGGTTCGCGCTACGAACACCGGTGACGCTGCCCTGCGGCGTAGCGCAGTTCGCATCGAGGTTCAGCGGGTAGTTCTCCCGCGTCTCGTCGAAGTTCGGATTCTTCCGCTTCTCCTCGTCCAGGATCGCCTGGCTGCCCTCGTAGCCGACGGTGCACGGCGGCGGGTTGTTGGTTTCGAGCAACAGACCCTGATGGATCGTGCCGTCGTCCGGGACGATCGTCGAGATACCGGCACCGAGTGCAGGCAGGAACGTCAGGAACGGACGAAGCGCAACGTACCGAGGTTCGGCCTGAGCAGCAACCAGGGCCAGGTTGTTGATATCGGTCGTCAGAGCAGGACCCGCATCGGTGATGAGGCCACCGAGCTGGTCGCCCGCCGCAGTACCGGTATCGATCAGGCGACGGATGTCCGGATCGCTCGACTTCAGCTGAGCCGTCACCTCGTCCAGGCTGGTACTGAACTGTCGAATCAGGTCCGACTGCTCGGACTGCGTGTTCAGCACCGGCACCGCATCGCGAACCAACGCGAGCGTCTGCGGCAGGGCCTCGTTTCCAGCCTCGGAGATGTTCCCGAGCGAATCGACGAGAGAAGCGAGATCGTTGCCCTTACCGTCGAATGCGACGCCGAGCTCGTTGACGACTCGCGTCAACGTCTCCAGCGGTACCGACCGAACCAGCGTGTTCGTGTTGGCGAGAACCTCTTCCACCGGCACCGGCGTGGTGGTGTCGGCCTGCGCAATCTGTGACCCTTCGACCAGGAACGGGCCCTGATCGGTCTCGGGCTGCAGGTCGACGTACTGCTCACCGATTGCCGATCGGTTGGCCACGACGGCCTTGGTGTCGGCAGGGATGTCGGGGCCACCGTTGTCGAGCATGAGCGCGACTCGGATGCCGTCCTCGGTCAGTTCCAGATCTCCGACGGTTCCCACCGGGACACCTCGGTAGGTGACCTCGGCGTTGGAGAAGATGCCACCGGAATCGGCGAGGTTCAGATCGACCTGGTACTGCCCGAAGCCGAGCATGTTGTCAAGTCGCACGTACTTGGCACCGACATAGACCGACCCCAGTACGGAGACCACGACGAAGAGGACCAATTGAATGCGAACCAGTCTCGATCTCACTGTCCAACTCCGAATCGCTCGAGCAGATCGTTCAACGGTGCGAACGGATCGGCCGGTGCGGGCGCGGCGGCCGCCGCTGCCTGCTCGTTCGCAGGTGCACCCGGACCGGGAACCGGTGACGGGATGATCGGCGGCAACGGCAGCAGCGAGATCGTCGGCCAACCCGGGCGCGGTCCGTTGCCGTTGTAGTACGGATTCGACGGGTCGACGACGGGCAGCGTGTTGCCGTACTTGGGCTGGATGTAGACCGGATCGCCCTCCCCGACGCCGAAGTTGCGCAACGCAGTTCCGATCGACAGGTCGAGCGAAAGGAACAGGTTCGCCGAGTTGCCCTCGATGATTTTCTCGGTGCCGTCCGCGAACGGCAGGGTGGGGATCACCGCGAGCGAGCTCACCACGTCGTCCGCCGAATCGGCCAGGGCCTGGAGCGTGGGGCGTAGTGCCCGCAGGTCCGCGATGAGATCGTCCTTGGAACGGTCGATCACGTCGGTGCCGACGGCTCCGAGACGGTCGAGCGCTCCGAGCATCTCGGTCAGCTGCGGGCGCTGCTGCTCGAGAACCTCGGTGGCGATCGGCAAATCCTTCAGCACTGCGTCGATCTTGTCGGTCTGCGTGTTGACGCGGCCGCTGAGAGTGTCCAGCCCGTCGATGGCGCGGGTGATGTCGTCACGCTGCTGGTTGAGGCCGTCGATGAGGGTGTTCGCTTGCTGCAGAAGCTCTTTGGTTCTGCCTTCGCGACCGTCGAACGCCGTGCTCAGTTCCTTGACGATCGGCGAGAGCTGCCCGACACCGCCGCCGTTGAGCAGCAGCGAGAGCGCACCGAGTACCTGTTCGATATCGGTGGCATGGCGGGTGCGATCGAGCGGGATCGTGGCCCCGTCCTGCAGACGCGCTGCTTCCTCGTCGCCAGGAGGTGCCGAGAGCTGCACGAACTTCTCGCCCAACAGGTTGGTCTGTTGCACCGATGCGATCGCGTTGGCCGGAAGGTCGACGTCGGAATTCAAGATGACGTTGACGTCGGCGGTCCAGCCGTCGTTCGGGACCGTTATCGAGTCGACGCGGCCGACCGAGACGCCGTCGACCTTCACGGTCGACTGCGGGACGAGGTCCAGTACGTCGTCGAACTGCACCGTCAGGTTCAACGGGTTCTCACCGACGTCGGCACCGCCGGGCAGCGGTATCGCGTAGATGCCGGCCGACGAGCATGCTCCGGCCGACAGCGCCACCACGCACGCACCGGCTCCGACCACCAAAGAACGCTTCACTCGAGCTCGATTCCGATTCACAGAGGCTCTCACTGTCCCCCACCTCCGATGTACGACTGCTCCAGTCCGGGCATCGAGCTGTTTCCGAGCCTGGGCGAGACGACGCCAGGCACGGTGCCCGGCACGGACACGTTCTGCTCGATGTCGTTGGTGAGAACGCCGAACGGCAGCACGATCCGGTTCTGGTCTTTGATCGGGGCCTGGATCATCGTGGTGATGTTGGAGCACTGATCGATGATCGGCTGAATCTGCGCACCGAGTGCTTCGAAGCGCGGATCACCGGGAACCAGCTTTCCGAGATCGATGAGCTGACACAGGGTGCCGAGCGGATCCTGGGTCTCGTTCTGGAGATTGGCGCGCGTGGCGAGCGTTCCCGACTCGGCGTCGTAGGCGTTTACCAGGTTGCTGATGGCCAGCGGCAGCAACGTGAGCGTTTGCACCAGCTGCTCGCGGTTGTCGGCGAGTGTCTGCGTCGGAACCGTGAGACCGTTCGCGGCATCGGTCAGTTGGGTCCGGTTGTCCGCGACGAACGTCGCCACGTCGCCGAGCGAGACCGACAGCTGTTGGAGTGCAGCTCCGAGGTCCTCTCGCTGCCCCGACAGGAAACCGGTCAGGTCGGCCAACTGGGTGTTGAAGTTGCGTACCTGCTGATCGTTGACGGCCAAGGCGCTGACGAACGTCTGCAGGTTCTTGATCGTGTCGAACACGTCGGTGCGCGAGTCACTCAACGTTCGACCGGCGGCCGAGAGCTGGGTGATGCTGTTGCCCAACGCTTCACCGTTGCCGTCGAGGTTGGCTGCACCGGTGTTGACCAGATCTGTGAGAGCGCCGTCCTTGTTCGCGCCGTCCGGACCGAGGGCGGTGGACAGGTCGTCGATGGACTTGTACAGCTCGTCGACCTCGACGGGTGTTGCGGTTCGATCGCGACCGATCGTCGCGCCGTCGGCCATGGTGTCGCCGCCGGTGTAGGCGGGTGAAACCTGGACGTAGCGGTCGGCGACGAGCGACGGGGTGACCTGCACGGCCTTTGCGTCCACAGGAATGTCGACCCCACGGTCGACGCGGAGGACGACCTCCACGTCTTCGCCTTGCGGCGTCACGGAGTCGACCGTACCGACCTTGACGCCAAGCACGCGCACCTCCGAGCCGGAATAGATGCCGATCGACTTGTCGAAGTAGGCGGTGATCTTGGTCGTTCCGGCCCTGGTGAACAGCCACCAGCCGGCGACCGCGAGGACGAGCGCCACGGTCACGACGACGGCGATCAGCGCGAGCTTGTTCTTGCTTCTCGGTGCTGTCTGCGTGTCTGTCATCAGTTCCCCGCCAACGTATCGAGCGAGGGCTGGCGGTAACCAGGTATCAACGGAACTCCGGGCGGTGTGAGGTTTGCCAGCGTGATGTCTATCCACCGGCCGTTGCCGGTCAGATTCGTGTACAGCCGAATGAACGGTTCGTACAGCTTCAGCGCACGGTCGAGGTTGTCGTTGTTGCGCTGCAGGATCTCGATGGTGCCGTTGAGCTGCTGCAACATCGGGTTGATGGTGGCCTCGTTGTCGCGAACCAGGCCGGTCAGCTCTTGCGACACTCGCTGAGTGCCGGTGAGCAGCTGCGAGATGGCCTGCTGCCGATTGTTGAGCTCTTCGAGAAGCGGGCCCGCGTCGGTGATCAGTTGGTTGAACTGCTCGTTGCGGTCGGCCAGCACCTTCGAGGTCTCGCCGGTGGCCTCGAACAGCTTCTTCAGTTCCTCGTCACGGCTGGCCACGGTCTGCGATAACCGAGTCACACCGTCGAGCGAGGCACGGATGTTCGCAGGCGTCTCGGAGAACGCCTCGGACAGGGTCCGCATGCTCGTCGCCAGCTGATCGGTGTCGATGTCGCTGATGGTCGAGGCCGCAGCGGAGAACGCGTCGATCACGTCGTACGGGGACGTGGTGCGCTCGAGCGGAATCGGGTCCTTGGGGCTCAACGTCTCCGGACCGCTCGGGTCGAGCGCCAGATATTTCTGCCCCAGCACAGTCTTGATGGCGATGGCCGCTCGCGACTCGTTGCCGACCCAGGCGTCCTTGACCGTGAAGTCCACGAGCACCCGGTCGCCGTCGAGACGCACATCGGTGACCTTGCCGACCTTCACGCCCGCGATACGGACCTCGTTGGGCGGCTTGAGCCCTGCTGCCTCGCTGAACTCGGCGGTGTACACCGAACCCGCACCGATGATCGGGAGCCGGTCGAGAAAGAAGACCGACATCGTGGCGAGCAGGATGATTGCGATACCTAGCGCACCGATGGTGGCCGGACTACGACGAGATTTCATTGCTTGATCCCCCCAGCTTTGCAACGCGCTGCGGAGTTCGTGTACAGCGGCTGGTTGACGGTCGGCAGCCCGGTCGGCAGATTCAGATTCGGCGAACTACCCGGTCCGGCGACGATGTCGATACCGCACAGATAGAAGGTGAACCAGGATCCCTGCTGGGCCGTGCGAATGAGCTTCTCGAGTTTGACGGGCAGAATTCCGAGGACCGTGTCCACGTCGTCGCTTCGTCGGTTGACTGTCTCGGCCAACGTGTTCAACGCAGTCACCGAACCCTGGATCGACGGCCTGGTCGGCTCGAGCAGGTCGGCGGTCGCGTTGGTCAGGCCGGCGAGCGACGTCACGGCGGAGCCGACGACACCACGGTCGGCCGACAGGCCCGAGACGAGCTGCTGCGTGTTGACGATCAGGCTGTCGAGCTGCCCGTCGTT
>NZ_LVCU01000503.1:0-3758 GCF_001647185.1 Rhodococcus sp. EPR-147 | reverse complement strand
GCCGTCGAACTGGCCGGGAGCCAATCACGACTGCTCAGAGTGAAGTCCACCTTGGCTTCGCGCTCGTTGGCGATCTCGATCTTGTCGACCTGGCCGACACGAACGCCCGCGATACGAATCTCGTCGCCCTCGTTGAGAGACGTGACGTCCGTGAACACAGCCGAGAACTTGGTGCCGCCGCCGCCGCTGGAATTGGCGATGGTGAAGGCAAGGGTGGCCGTAGCAATGATCGTAATCACGGCGAACACGACCAACTTGATGATCGGCGCGAGAAGGCCTCTCATGGCACGGTCACCTCCACTCCTCTCAGTGCCGGTGCGCCGATAGCGGCCGCCCACGACGGAATACTGTCCGGTGCAACACCACTCGCCTGTCCGTAGATCACGGCCAGAGTGTCGCGCTCGAAGTCGGAGCCCTCGTAGCTCGCCGGCTGCGCGGATGCGGAGACGGCGGGAACGATGGAACTCTGGGCAGACTTCGGTGGTCCCTGTCCTTCGATCACCTGCGGGCCCGGGTTCCGGGTCGGCACCTGGTAGGAACCGTCGTTGATCGAGCCTCCCGGATACTGCGGGAAGAACTCCCCCGGCGCCGCGGGCTCGAAACAGGTGGCTCCGCGATCGTCGAACAAGCGCGGCTCGTCCTGGTTCGGCAAGTAACGACCCTTCGGGTTGACGAACGGTGCGGAGACGTTGATGCCGGGGTACTCGTCGCCCTCACCGAGTACGACTTTTCCGCGCCTGGCACCTTCGGCGAAATAAGTGAACGTGCAGCCGAACGTCGGGGAGAACTCGGCCAGCAGCTCGAGCGCTTCCCGAGAGTTCGCGGCCAATCCGATCAGGTTCTCGGAGTTGGTCTGTAGAAAGTCCGCAGTGGTGTACGACGCCGAGGTCAGGGAGCCGTACAGCGTGTCGAGGCTGGACTGCCGCTCGACCACGGTGTTGCCCGTCGTCCGCAAGTTGTCCAGCGCCGAGACCAAGTCCGGTGCCGCGTCTGCGTAGGTCTGCGAGAAGTCGGCCAGCCCGACCAACGTCTGCTGGATGTTCGGCAACTCCGTGTTCAGACCCGACACGATGTTCGTCAGGTTGTCGATGGTCTGGCCCAGTTGCTCACCGCGCCCGCTGAGGCCCTGCGCCAACGACCCGAGGGTGTTCGCCAGATCCTGTGGCGGAATCGCCTGCAGCAGTGGAAGCAAGCCGTCGAGCAACTGCCCGACCTCGATGGCGTTTCCGCTGGTGTCCTGTTTGAGGACCGTGCCCTCGGAGATCGGCGACGCCGCATCGTTCTCGGGCACGATCAACGAGACGTAGCGCTCACCGAACAGTGTCTTGGGAAGCAACCGTGCCGTCACGTTCGACGGAATCAGCGGTGCCTTGTCCGGATCGATGGCGAGCTGCGAGGTCACGACGCCGTCGACGGTGGACGCCGAGCGCACCTCGCCGACGATCATTCCGCGCACCTTGACATCCGCGTTCATCGGCAGCGCGTTGCCGACCGAGTCGGTTTCGAGGCTGACTTTCACCACATCTTTGAACGTCTTGTTGTAGGACGTGATGCTCCACCCCAGGAACAGGATGAGCACCAGGAAGAACGCCAAACCGAGGAGTACTCGCTTCAGTCGCGACGGCGAGTCGATCATCCCGCAACCCTCACTGTGGTGGTCGTGCCCCAGATGGCGAGGCTCAAGAAGAAGTCCAGTACGGCGATCGTGACGATCGCGGTACGAACGGCACGGCCCACTGCGACGCCGACACCGGCAGGTCCGCCAGAGGCGTGGTAGCCGTAATAGCAGTGGATCATGATCAGGACGAAGGCGAATATCAGCACCTTCAAGAACGAATACAACACGTCTTCCGGAGGTAGGAAGAGGTTGAAGTAGTGGTCGTAGGACCCCGTGGACTGCCCGTTGAAAATGGTGCTGATCCCTCGGGATGCGACGTACGACGCCAACAGCCCGACGATGTACAGCGGGATGACGGCCACGAAGCCTGCGATCATGCGGGTGGTCACGAGGAACGGCACGCTGGGTACGGCCATCACCTCGAGCGCGTCGATCTCCTCGGAGATTCGCATGGCACCGAGCTGGGCGGTGAAACCACAGCCGACGGTGGCCGAGAGTGCCAGTCCTGCGACAATCGGCGCGATCTCACGGGTGTTGACGTACGCGGACAGGAATCCGGTGAGCACGGAGCTACCGAGCTGTTCGAGGGCTGCATAGCCCTGTAGACCGACGACGATGCCGGTGAAGCCGGACATCATCACGATCACGCCGATGGTCCCACCGATGACGGCGAGCGCACCGCTGCCGAAGGTGACCTCCGCCAGCAGGCGGAGCACCTCCTTCTTGTAATGCACTGCGGTCTTGGGAATCCACCCGATGGCCCGCAGGTAGAACGACATTTGCTCGCCTGCGCGGTCGAGCACGTTGAGCGGGGCGTTGCCGACGCGCTTGACGCGCATCAGCGTGCGGTCACCGCGACCTCTTGCGATCGTCATCGCGGTTACGCTCCCTTCGCTGGGACGACCTGGAGATAGACCAGGGTCAGGATGAGGTTGGCGAAGAAGAGCAGCAGGAACGTGATGACAACCGTCTGGTTCACTGCCTCGCCGACGCCCTTGGGTCCGGGGTTGGGATTGAGGCCCTTGTAGGAGGCGATGATGCCCGCGATGAGTCCGAAGATTGCTGCTTTCGCCTCGGCGACATACAGATCCGGCAGCTGGGCCAAAAACGAGAACGACGCCAGATATGCACCGGGGGTGCCGCCCTGAAGGATCACGTTGAAGAAGTAACCGCCGGCGATGCCGACGACCGAGACCAGGCCGTTGAGCAAAAGTGCGACGAGGATCATCGCGAGCACTCGGGGAACGACGAGACGATGTACCGGGTCGATACCCAGCACTCGCATGGCGTCGATCTCCTCGCGGATGGTGCGCGAGCCGAGGTCTGCAGTCACAGCAGAACCGGCAGCGCCGGCCACCAGCAGTGCGGTCACGATCGGACTGCCCTGCTGGATGACCGCGAGCACGCTGGCCGCACCCGTGAACGACTCGGCACCGAGCTGCTTGATGAGCGATCCGGTCTGCAGCGCCACGACCGCGCCGAACGGAATGGCGACGAGCGCCGTCGGCAGAATCGTGACGCTGGCGATGAACCAGGCCTGCTCGATGAACTCGCGGAACTGGAACGGCCTACGGAAGGTGTTGCGAACCACCTCGACGAACAGTTCGACGATATTGCCGGCTTGTGTCAGAGCGGCGCTCGCCGGAGCGAACGTGGACTTCTTCGATCCCCCCATGTCTGCTATTGACCCCGACCTTGTGTTGGAGCTTGGTAGCCCTGCTGATCATGACCTTGCCCGCTGTAACTCTGCTGGTCGTAACTCTGCTGGTCGTAACCCTGGTGGTCGTAACCCTGGTGGTCGTAACCCTGGTGGTCGTATCCCTGCTGGTCGTAACCCTGCTGGTCGTAACCCTGCTGCTGGTCTGCATACGCGGGGTAACGCTGACCCGGGTCGGTGGTGTCGAGGCTTTCCTGGATCGCAACCTGGGCATTGTGCGGCAGGGTGTGCATGATCTGGCGGACGCGCTCCTGCCTACGCCCGACGGCTTCGCGCACCGGAGTTCCGGGAGTGGCCTTCATCTGCGGCACGATGCCTTCGACGTCGTCGACGCCGCCGGCGTGGTGGCCGGCGTCGACCATGGCCTGCTCCTGCGCCATCTGCGCCTCGTCCTTCTCCTCCGACATGCCGATCGGACCGATC
>NZ_LVCU01000502.1:0-6382 GCF_001647185.1 Rhodococcus sp. EPR-147 | reverse complement strand
CTGCTCCAGCCTATCCCAGCTTGGTCTCGGACACAAGGGCCCGACTCTTGGGGGATAAAACCTGCCAGGCCACACGTCCAACCTCGTTCACCCGGTCCGTGAAGACCGGGTCGGTGTCCGTCGCTCTGACTCGACAAAAGTTACGCCACCAACCACACCAACGCAAATCGCCTGCTCAGCGGCGGTCATCCGTCGCTGAGCCACAATTCAGCAGTCCTCGAGACCACTTCTCGGCGACTCAGCTCAGCAATGCGTCCCGCGCGAACCTGCGAGACCAGCTCGGCGAGTCCGATACCTCTTGACGGAAATAGAACCGCGGACCGTGGGCACCGATGAGATCGAGGAAGCTCACCGTGGCCTGCGCCGCGAACTGAGCGTCGAACACACCGGAATCTTCACTGGCCCAACCCAATTCAGCGACAGTCTCGATCAACATCTCGTTGCGATGCGTCGCAGATGCCGATGCCGCGAGGGAGATCAGGAACAGAGTCGCTGCGTCGGTCTCATACGACTCCTTTCCCAGAGGAAGTCGCGACGACGCATGCCGCCACATGCCGACCGGGTCTTCGGCCAACGCCGCTCCGAGCTTGGTGCGCAGCAACCTGCCCTTCGATGTGCGGGTCAACCCGAGGTGCCGCGCCGCGTCGCGCAGATCGCTGACCTGATGGTGGTCGATCTCGCGATTGCTCGGCCCTACCCACCCCAGACCCCAGTCGAGCTCTTCACGAATCGCCGCTACGAACGCGGGCTTGAGGTAGCCGGCACCGGTGAGCTCTGCTCCGTCGTCACCGATTCTGTCCAGAAACCACGTGAACTTGGCCATCGCCACCTCTGCGACGGGCAGATCGACCGAACTCTCGATGGTGAGTTCGCATCGCGGAAGCAACGCCATCAGTGACGGCACCTCCGTAGGTCGCACCCGGTCGAACAGCTTTCCGATGGCCGGGGCCGCGGCCACCGCTTCGGCGAGCACCGAACGCCCTACGTCGAACGAGTGCAGCACCGCGTTGACCGCACCGACGTCGAATCGAGCAGGGTCGAAGCCCGCGCCCCATCGCGCGATGAGCGCCGCGTGCTCGGGATCGGACGTGTCGGCAGCAATCTCGAGCGACTGGGCGTACCGCGAAGGCCCGCCGGACTCCTCGGGTGGGCAGGCGCGCGCCCCGTCGAGGCAAACGGATCGGAGGTCGTCGATATCGGAATCGATCTGCTCCAGATAGATCGTGTGTGTCCATCCGTCACCGAAGTCGTACTCGTACGTCATCGTGGAACCCGGCGCAGTCAGTACGTCGTCGACCCGCACTCGCTCCTCGCTCGACGCGTCGTCGTCCGGTTCGTCGTCGAGGGTTTCCTCCATCTCGAATCGACGCGTGGCACCGGCGGTCCTGACGCTGAACGCATGCAGGTGCCGGTCCTCCCATCCGAGGGCACTCTGCAGAACCGCGTGCAGCTCGGACAGCAGCAGGTCCGAGCGCACCCGCACCCGACGCCAAATCTGTGGCCGAGTGTGATCCACGGTCACCCGAAGCACCAGGTTCACCAAGCGTCGCCGAGTGGCATCCGTCGCGCTGTCGTCGGCCGGTTCGTCGGTGTCGGACAAATTCGGCACCACCGACAGGTGCCGGACGCGACCGGTTCTCATCGACATGGAAAGGACCCTAGTCGGACCTGCGCGTCGGACACAGGGACTCGCGGTCTTCTACGTACTCGTGGTCAGCCCCTCGTTGATCGCGGCGACGTCGAAGGCCAACGCATCGAGCTGCGACGCCAACGTCGTCACCGTCAACTGCACGAGGTATTGAGTATCGACGCCTACCACCACATACCGCGTCGTCACGGCGGCTTCGAGTTGCTGCGCAACGTACGTACCCCGAATGAATCGCGACGGCCAGCCGAGCCACGACGCTGTACTCGCCTCGCGCTCCACCCATCCGGGCATCGCACGTCCGTCGCCGAAACCCAATGCCATCAACGCTTCCGGGTCGATCGTGCGCGACAACGCACCGACCAGAAGCACCGCGTTGGGCGCGAACCCGTTCTCCACGAGGTTCGGTTCCACGATCACCTGGGTCGCCCCTGGGAACTGTGCGGGATCGAGCGTCTGCCATCCCGCAGGAATCGGTACGGTGATGCCGAGCTCGGCCGCCGCGGCACCGTCGAGCGGCGTCACCCGCAGCGCGTGTGCATTCAGGTACTCGGCGATCGTGGTGGGCTCGGACGATTCCGTCGACAGGGCGTCGTTCACAGCAATGCCTTTCGTGGTGCACGATTCACTGACACGCCAGAGGTTACCCGCGCCGGTCCGCTCGTCAGCAGATCCTAGAGGCAGTGACCGGCAGGGAGCTGGTTGCCGTGCGACTCCAACCAGCTGCCGACCGCGTCGAGCATTGCTGTTCCGTCGGTGAACGAACCCGAATTCGGTTGCGCCGCAATCGCCACGCCGACTCGACCGGCAACAGTGGTGACGATACCGACCTGTCGGACGTCGTAACCGCCTCGAACGCTCGGCCCCCAGCCGCCTTTGAACGCAGCATCGGACATCTTCGCCAGGCCCCACTGCTGCTCGGGCGCAACACTGTTCATCATTTCGACCACCCGTGCGGCATCCGGGATGCACGACAGGCCCGCCGCGAACGTTGCTTGATCCTGCGTCGACCACTCGGTCTGTCCGAATGCGCTGAATTCAGGACGAATCCGCGCCCTCTGCACCGCAGTGGCCGCGTCACCGCCCTGCCGCAGAACCGCTTCGACTGCGCCACCTGCGGCAGCGGAATCACCGAGCGAACCCCACAGATTCTCGGCTGCTGCGTTGTCGGAGCTTTCGATGGCGGCGGTGGCGTCGGCAACCACCGCGTCCCCGCCGCGACGAATTGCGGCCACAGCCAGTGGCACTTTGACCGTCGACCACGCCGAACCGGAAGTCCAGGTGCCGAGCACTGTCGGCGGGCCACCACCGACGGGAACCAGAGCGAGGCCGATGGGCCCACCCGCCGTCGACTCGACTGCGCCGAACTCCGCGGCCAGATCCTCTGCCGGCAGCGCCTCGACAGGAGGCGCAGTGGTCCATATTTCGGCATCGGACGTCGGTGGAAACACCGGTGGCACAGGAGCAGCCGATGTTTCGGACACCAGGGGCGCTTCGGACGCGGGGCCGTCGTCGGTGGCGATGGTGCAGCCGGACACCAGAGCACAGAGCGCGAGAGCCACCGCTCCGACTCGTCCGACGCGGCGCGCCGAACTAGAAGAGGTAGACAACGGCGTTCTCGCCACCGGTACACGTCACCAACTGCGCAGACGAGACGCAGTTCATGTCGTACCGCTTGCCGGTGACCGGGCTGCTGGCCACCACGGTCCGCGAATTTCGATCCGAACCGGCCCTGGTGTAGGCCAACCGAACTTCCTCTGCGAACGGACACGACGTGACCGTCGACCCCACCGCCGAACCTCGAAGTCCGCTGCTCGACGCCACGGTCGCCGGGCAGGTCTGCGCACCCGCAGGCAGAGTGGCCGGGCCCGGCTGCGGTGAGGTCTCGGCAGTCGGTGCGGTTACACCGCCGTCGGACACTGCCGAGGACGGTGCAGCACCCGACGCCGCCGCCGGAGTTGCGTCGTCGCGCAGCATGAACCACCCGAACACGCCGCCGAGAATCACTGCGACCACAGTCAGAACGGCCACCACGATCCAGATGCCACCGTTCCCATTCTTCGGGGGCCCAGGTGGAGGCGAACCAGGGAAGCCACCGGTGCCGAACACCGGCGGCCGGGGAACCGCGCCGTACCCACTCGGCTGTGCCGTCGCGGGAGAATGCGGCGCACCAGGACCGGACGAAGGCGGTGGAAGGACTCGATCGGATGGATTCGGCTGCGCGCCGTACTGTCCGTACGCGCGCTGCGAGGGGTCGCCCGAATCTGGATAGCTCACTGGTGTCCTTCTGCCGATGATGGGGCCAGCCTCTCATACAGCGTCGCGACGAGCAGACCGGACGTTACAGTTTCATTCGGCGCGCGGTGAGCTCCTCGAGATAGCGCGCAACCGCGTCGTCGTCGTTGGATTCGAGGACTCGATCGACGACGGATCGCACGGGCTCCGCGGCATTCGACGGACACAACGCCGTACCCGCCCAGGTGAGCATCGGCAGATCGTTGCGCGCATCCCCCACTGCCGCAACCGAACCGGCAGATATCCCCCACTGCTCGCACAACTGCTGCAGCGCACTGGCCTTCGAGACTCCCGCCGCGGACATCTCGATGTACGGGGCACCGGAGTGCGTCAACTCCACTCCGTCCACCCCCGCCGCAGCAACGATCTCGTACAACTCCTCACTCGTCGTATCACTGTGCCGAGCAACGATTTTGACGGTCGGCTCGACGTCGATCGACAAGCCGTGCTCCGACAGCTCCATCTCGTGCGGCTGCCGGTGATGGTCTGCGAACACGCACAGCTCGGCGTACCGAGCCTCGGCCACGAATCGCGTGGCACCGACGGTTGCGAAGGCAACTCCGGGGACGAGTGAGCGCACGAACGACTTGGCCGACGCCACCGTCTCGGCCGGTACCGACCTGGTGCCGACGATCGCCGGGGAGCCGTCGGACAGATCGAGGACCACAGCCCCGTTGGCACCGATCGCCGTGCCGCGAAATCCGCACGACGCAGCGAGTTCGTCGATGGAGTGGCGCGCGCGAGCGGTGGCCCACACCACCCTGATTCCGGCTGCGTCGGCGGCAGCCATCGCGGCGGCCGTTCGCGCCGACACAGTTCGGTCCGAACGCAGCAGGGTGCCGTCGAGATCGGTTGCGACAACGACGACCTCTTCGGTTCTCTTCACCCCACCGATACTGCCAGGCATCGCGCGCTCAGCCGGCGACCAACGTCAGAACGGAAATCTCACTGGGCGCGAACACCCGGAAAGGCGGGCCCCAGAAACCCGATCCGCGACTGGTGTAGAGCTGAGTTCGCGCACCGTGTCTGCTCAGACCGTGCACCACCGGTTGGTCGAGACGAACCAAAGCCGAGAACGGCCAGATCTGACCACCGTGCGTGTGCCCGGAGACCTGCAGATCGACGCCGGCCTCGACAGCGTCGCCGATCTGTTTCGGCTGATGCGCCAGCAACAGCACGGGCATCGACGGATCGGTTCCGGCAAGGGCGCGAGCGAGATCCGCCCCGTGGCCGGGCGCACCCGAGCCGGCGGCGGTGGCGTCGTCGACGCCCGAGATGATCAATGCGTCGTCACCGCGATGCAGCACCACGTGGCGATTGTGCAAGGAGTTCCATCCGAGGTCCTCCATGTGATCGAGCCATTCCTGCGCCCGACCGAAGTATTCGTGGTTGCCGGTGACGTACACGCGGGCCGCCCTCGCGAGCATTGCCTCCAGCGGCGCAGCCTGCGCTCGACGCCGATCGACCGAGCCGTCGGCGATATCTCCGACGTGGGCCAACACGTCCGGTTCGAGCGCATTGACGGCGGCGGTCAAACGATGCGACCACGTCGTTCGATCGAGCGGGCCGAAATGCGTGTCGGTCACGAGAACCACTCGTAGACCGTCGAATCGAGCCCCGAGCCGGTCGATCCTGACGGTCGTGTGTCGCACTCGGGGCGTTCTCATCGCCTCGTAATGGCCCCACAGAGCGAGGACGACCACGACGATCAGCGTTGTCACCGAGACGATCCGTGACCGAAGAGGGTCGTCTACCCCAGCCACCCACAGACCGAGCCGCAGCAGCAGCGAGAGTGCCGACCACACGAACGCGATCCAAGCCAAGCCCAACAGCACATCTCCGATGCGCGCCCACACGTCCTTGGAGACCCCCTCTGCACTCGGCCGGTGACCCAGATACATCGCTGCAGGCAGTGCCACGAATGCCGCGACCGCAACCGCAGAGCCGACCGACTGTGCAGCCGAAGGCCACTGCGCGCCCGCGAACACGACAGTCCAGGCAGGCAGGCCGACAAGCGCAGCGCAGACCACGAGAACAACGGTCGGAACGACAACCCGCCGAGATCGCGGTCGCGTCGAACCGTCCGGGGAGACCGACTGTTCCGGGCGCTGCGTCTGTCGATCTGTCATCGGCGTCGAACCCTCTTCACTCGTACGTGCGCAATCCGAGGCCAAGACTACGTCGGCTTCGGATGGTTCGGCGCGGGCACCGAGCCTGCCCGCCGGGAGCTACGGCCGACGGCGGGTTGTGTATCCGCGAAGTCCGTTGAGCGGCAATTCGTGTTCTGCGATGTCCTCGTCCTCGGGTACCTCGAGGCCGCTCGGCTCGGCATCATCGGTCGTTGCTTCCGTCGAATCGCCCTGCGTCTCGACCGGATCGGCTCCATCGAGCTCGGCCGACTCGACGCTTGCCGCGGCCTCGTCCTGAGCGGCCGGCTCGTCC
>NZ_LVCU01000501.1:0-12909 GCF_001647185.1 Rhodococcus sp. EPR-147 | reverse complement strand
GGTGGTCGAGAGGCTCGGCGCCGAGGACTCGATCGGCCGAGCGGTGCCATGGGAACCGTCGGACTCCCCGGTACCGGATCCGTGAGCAGCCCCGGCACCGTTGGCACCTCCGGAGCCGTTGACACGACCGGCACCGTTGGTGGGAGACACACCGTTCGTCATTCCCGAACCGTTGGTCGGTCGCGAACCGTTGGTCGGTCGCGAACCGTTCTGGACTTCCGCTCCGTCGGTGCTTCCGGAACCGTTGGTTGTCGTCGGTGCCGATCCTTCGCGGTCGGCTCCGCGAGCTTGCGACGCGGACGGCTCCTCGGTGGGAATGTCGATGCGCGGCATGGTCCACAGAGACAGCACCGACTCGTGGCGCGCGGGTGAGTCTGCGTGCGTGGACGTCTCGAAGACGCCGGAATCGTCGAACTGCGAGGACTCGAGTGGAACCGGGGTCCAGGACTCGTCCGAGCTCTCGAGACCCTCCACGACAACGCTGTTCGGCTTGATTCCCAGATGGGCCAACGTGGCCCAGAGGCTTTCCAGCGCCGCCTCGCGGTCCAGGTAGTACTCGGATTCACGCACCCGCCAGAACGTCCAACCGCACCTTTTGAGCTCCTGCTCACGCTGCAGATCCGCCAACCGCTGAGCGGGGGTCGACAGGAACGTGTCGCCGTCGCACTCGACGGCGAGCCGCGAGGAGTCGCCGGTGACGACCAGGGCGAGACGCCTGTTGTTCACCTCGACACCGGGATTGACGTGAAAACCTCTCTCGACGAGGTCGTTCCACAGCTGCTGCTCGAGCAGCGTCTCGAAGGGGGCCTTCCGGACCTCGCGCGAGACATCGACCGGCATGGGATCGGCCGGAGCGGGCGAGAAGGAGGTGACGTAACTCAGCAACGAGTTGCGCAGGTCCGCTCGCTTGAGACGATCGACCGTGACCGAGTGGAAGAGCCACAGCTGATCCTGTGCCCGCGACGCTGCCACGTTGAACCGCCGCTTGTACTGATTGGCGGTGAGGGTGGCGAAATTCTGATCGGGTGCCACCACCATCGACAGGAACACGACGTTCCGTTCGTCGCCCTGGAAGTCCGGCGGCGTACCGACGCGAAGTCGACGCTGCTCCCACTGCTCGATACCGATCCGCTTGATCAACTCGTTGCGAATCTCGTCGACCTGCGATTGGCCCTGCAGCACAACCACTCCGAAGGTCAGGTTGTCGTACGCGGAGTCTTCGAGGCACTCGGCGATCTGGTCGGCGATCGCAATGGCCTCGGTCCGGTTGACCAGTGACGCGTTCTTTCCGGTCACCGTCGCTCCGCGAACGTGCGTGTGCCGCAGCGGCGGTAGTCGATCCGCGCCGAACTGCCGCACGGGAACGAGCGGGGAATCTCCGTAGAACTGCTGACTCGACCAGTTGATGATCTCGGGCATCGAACGGAAGTGCTCACGCAGCCGCACCACCTGACCGAACCGGGTGCGCAGCATCGAGAACAGGCTCGACCTCGGGGTCAGCGTCGCACGCACGTGTTCCGGTAGATCGGGCAGGTAGACGTCCAACCGATCGAACACGTCCTCGAGTGTGCCGGTCTGTGGAACATCGGCCGGCGCGCACTGCCTGTCGTCGCCCACCACGATCACCCGGGGTGCGAGATACAGCAGGAAGAGACTGGTGATGTCGGCCTGACTCGCCTCGTCGACGATGACGACGTCGAAACTGCCCGGCACCGGCGGGATGGACGCGAGCACCTGCGAGAGTGGCATGACCCAGGCGGGCACGGCACTCTGCGCCTCACGCATCGCCGATCGTGCTGCACTGCGGTAGGTTTCGGCGTACTTACCGGCTCCCGAGCCGATGCTGGAGATGTGCTCGCGATAGGTCTGCAGCGCCCGCACCTCGACGGCCGTCATTCGCTCGAGACTGTTGCGCCAGGCACTGGCAGCGGCGAGACGTGTTGTGAGGTAAGCGATGTCGGTATCCGCAGCGGCCAACTCCGCCTCGAGTTGCTGCTCGAGGCCGCCGTGGTGCTGCTCGCCGACCCACTCGCGTGCCCGACGCCACGCCCAGGCCTTGGACATCTGCCAGCTCAGCTCGTCCCATTCGACATCACCGGCAGTGTCCCTGACCAAGTCGAACAACGCGGGTGCGACCTCGGACAGCGACGCCGACATCGATTCGAGCAGCAGTTGATCCTCCTGCTCGGAACACGCTTGCGAGTACGCCGCAACGGCGGCAGCCAGTTCCAACGGATCCGCGGTGCTCAACGCACTCACCAGATTCGAGCCCTCGGGCGACGGCCCGGCGTCGATACGAGTGGCAACCGCGAACTGCAGGGCGTCGAGCTCGGCGCGTGCGGCATCGATGTCGATACGCGTGGCGATGGCGTCGGCTGCCCCGGCGACTTCCCGAGCGTCGGCCAGGCTCCGAATCCACGGTGCCGCAGGCGAAATGGTGTACAGCCGGTGCACCAGGGCGTCGCGAGCAGCGACGACTGCAGACACCAGACCCAGCCTGTCGGCAATCCGCGCCACGTTGTTGACGCGAATCGACCGTGTGCCGTCGAGCGGAACGACGATCGCGAGGTCGGCCAGCAGCACCGCTGCGGTCTGCACGGTCTCGAGCGCGCGAATATGTTCGGCCACCAGACGCGCAGCCATCGCCGTCGTCGCAGGTTGCCCGTCGACGGTAGCGACGATATCGAGTGCCTCGACGGCCTTCTGCTCCTCGCTGCGACGGAACCGGGGCTTCCACTCGATACCCGACTCCAACGCGCCGGCGAACGCATCCATCGCCGTGAGTGCCGCCGGTGAGCTCGTCGAGCACTGCACGTCGTGCGCACCGACATAGCGATCGGACGCAGCGGCAGTCTCGACCATCGCGTCGATTCCGCTGACCCGAGACCACAGGTGGGCGGCCTCGCCGGACAGCACGGAATCGGTGAGGCGTAGGTACGAGCTGTCGAGTTCGACGACCGCTCGCACCCGAGCGGCGAGCTCCTCGCACAGTTGCCTGATCTCCGAGGCCACGGCGGGTTCCACGCCGTCGAGCAACGACACGAGCTCGGCGGCCTGGGGCGAGGAAGCGTCGATGCGCGCACCTGCGCGCTGGCAGAGCGATGCCAGTTCGGCCGAGTTCGGCAGCATGGTCTCGGGACGCGGCAGCACCTGACGCGAGCGAAGCTCTCGAGTCCCGTCGGAGCCGGCGATGAGCTTACGAAGCTGATCGACCTGGGCACCGTCGAGAGGTGGTCGATCGGCGAACAGTGGGCCGGGCAGCCACTCGTGGGCACCTTCGGCGGCCTTGACCTTGCGCACGATGGACGACACCGTGCCGTCGTATCCATCGGAAACGTATTCGTGCACAACAGTTTCGGACTCGCGGAGCGCGCTGACACGATCGAGCAACTCGGCCCGCCTGGCCAGAGCCGCTGCGCGCTGCGTCGTCAGTGCCTCGATCTTCTGCACCTCGCTGGCCTCGTCGAAGGAGGTCTTGCGCTCGGCGATCTTCGCGACGCTGCGGTTGAGCTCGTCGGAACCACCGCGGGAGAGGTCGGTGATGGATACGCAGAGCTCCTGCAGCTCCGGCGGGAGCTTGTCCCGCAGCACGCGCAAAGCTTGTGACTTTTCACTAGTGACCAGAACCCGTTGACCGCGCGCAAGGAGCCCGGACATGAGGTTGGCGATCGTGTGAGTCTTGCCCGTTCCGGGCGGTCCTTCGACCACGACGCCGCTGTCACGCCCCAGCCGTTCGATGATCTGCGACTGCTCGGCGTTGGCCGGCAACGGAAACAGCGGGTCCTCCGCCAGTGCCGCGGACTCCCCCGCTCCCGTGCGTTCGAGCCACGCGATCCGATCGGCCGGCTCGATGGCATCGACCAGTTGAGCGAGCCCGAGCGGTACCGGAGAGTCGGCGAACTCGAGGTCGGCGATCATCTGTTCGTAGTACTCGACCAGTGCGAACGAGTCTCGAACGCGGAGAACGAGGGCAGGTGAGACGGTGAGCGTGCGGTCGTCGTCGATGTAGGCGAGTGCCCCGGGCGGCCCGAGACGATCGAGTACCTCGATATCGTGCCGCGGCACCCGCGACGCCCAGTTCCTCAATAACTGTTCGACGCCTGCCCCGATGGGTGAGGTGACGGTGTCGTGCAGTTCCTGTGCCAAGGCGACCGAGCCGGAGGTGTCGAAATCGTCCGAGGCGGTCAGCAGCTGGCCGTCCTCGAGCCGCGCCGTGGTGCTCGCGGCGAGACGAACCAGCAGATCACCGGTACGCACGTCCCGTTCGATACTGGCCGATTGAGTGATGAGGTGAGTGCGCACGCTGCGCTGCGGATCTGTGTTGCTCGAGGTCAGCAACCCCGAGGCCACCACGAGTTCGATCGACTCGGGTCGCGATGCAAGCTCCTGCATCATCAGCTGCAGAGCCTGGTACAGAGCGGCCTGCGGACGCCGATCCCGATCCTCCTGCGCCCATTCCTTCCACGACTTCGAGTACTCCTCGAAGGCCTGCTTGATCTCGTAGGCCTTGCGAATGTCGAAGTCCGCATCGGACTCCTGCGCCTCCGCTCGACGACGAGACGTCACCGAGGATGCGTCGGCCAGCTCGAGTTCGCGATAGCGACTGTCTGCAACGACCTGTGGGTCGAGCCAACCCGACAGCAGCGCCGGCGGCTCGGGCGGATCGTCGACCGCGATGCGCGGTGCACGGAGCACCACACCACCCTGCTTGGCGCGTGGGTCGAGCTGCATGGGAACGTCACCGGCATGGATCCATTCGACCTGCACGTGGTCGTCGAAGCGCAGCACCGGGTTCGAACGCGCCTCGACGATTTCGCGAAGAAAGCGCAGCAGGCGTTGAACCCTGCTCTTGAGCTCGTCGTCGTGTTCACGACCGGTAGCCGCTGCAGCCGTCACAGTTTCCCCACAAATACTCGAATGGTCGTCCGTTTCAGGGACGGTGTTTGCACACCCGGGCCAGACTAGCCGCTGAAAACCGGTTGTTCGTTGCGTCCTGAGCACACAAAATACGTTCTAGTGCTGGTTCACAAAGACCGACTTCGGTCGCTGGATCCCCCACAGCGACATACCCCGCAAGCCCACGGGTTTTCACCCGTCGAACACGACAGGAGCCGAATGCGCAACCTGGTCTACTACATCGCCGTCACCCTCGACGGGTTCATCGCTGCACCCGATGGCAACTACGACTGTTTCGTGCCCGACGGCGATCATCTCGACGCCATCGTGGCCGAGCTGCCCGAGACGTTGCCGGTCCACGTTCGCGCCATGTTCGGCCTGGACGGTCCACCCGCTCGATTCGACACTCTCCTCATGGGCCGCGAGACGTTGCAACCGGCGCTCGACGTCGGTATCACCAGCCCCTATCCCCACCTGCGCCAGTACGTCTTCTCCCGCACCCTCGCACCGTCGGACGACCCCACCCTCACCGTCGTCAACGAGGATCCGATCGGACTGGTCAGGAGCCTGAAGGCAGAGGATTCCGAGTACGACGTCTGGATCTGCGGAGGTGGAAACCTGGCGGGTCAACTGCTGCCCGAGATCGACGAGCTGTTCCTCAAGGTCAATCCCGTCGTGCTCGGCAGGGGCATCGGCCTGTTCTCGTCGGGAATCGGCCCCGATCCGTTCCCCGCGGAGCGGTTCCAGCACCTCGAATCACGCCAGTTCGACAGCGGGGTGAGATTCTCCCGGTTCATCCGCCCGGACGCGCGCTGACGATGACGTATAAAGACTGAATGCCTGCCGCGCCGGAGCCAGACCGTGAGCTGCCGAATCGGGAGCTGCCGACCACCCCGCGCGGGCTGCGAACCCGTACCTCGCTCGTGGCCGCCGCGCGTCGCGTCTTCGAGGACAGCGGTTACCTCGACTCCCGGTTGATCGACATCACCCGCGCTGCTCGATGCTCCGCCGGCACCTTCTACACCTATTTCACCAGCAAGGAAGAGATCCTGGCCGCAGTGCTCGAGCAGGCCAGAGACGACATGCTGCATCCCGGAACCGAGCGAGTGAACCCGCACGACGATCCGGTTGCCGTGATCGCCGCGAGCAACCGTGCGTACTTCGAGGCATACCGCCGCAACGCGAAGCTGATGGCACTGCTCGAGCAGGTCTCGAACATCGATCCCGAGTTCCGACGCCTCCGCCGTGAACGCGCCGATGCCTTCGTCAGGCGCAACGCCCGCAGCATCGAGAGCCTGCAGAGCCGCGGTCTGGCCGACGCGGAACTCGATCCCCTGCTCGCCTCGCGCGCACTGTCCTCGATGATCAGTCGGCTCGCGTTCAATCACTTCGTCGTCGACGCCGCAGACGGTCTCCCGCCCGCGGACTCCGAGGATCTGCTCGCGACGGCGACGAGGCTGTGGGTCAACGCGCTGCGACTGCCACGGGCGAGCGAGGGCGACAGGTGAGGGAGACCGCACTCGGCGACGAGCGAACCAACTCGAGCCGATCGGCCCGAGTTGTACCCGCCAGTAATGTACTCGCCGGTAGCAACGAAAGTCGTCGAATGTCGAATTACGCCACGCGCCAACGCTACTCGCGAGTACGTTAGCGAGGTGAATAGAACCCGACAGCAACTTCGGAGCGAAATTGCTTGCCACAGAATATGATTCACTTGTTGGTGATCAATCACACTCACGCCGAACGCCGTTGGCGATGCACACGGCCTCGTTACCGTTAGAATGAGCCGATCGGAGTGCCGCACGATGGACGAGAAATCGACATGCCCGGCACCAATCCACGTTCCATCGAGTGCACCGACGCGGTGCGCCCACACCGAGCGAAGAGAGATACGTTGTTCAAGCGGATTGCAGTAGTCAACCGAGGCGAGGCAGCAGTACGCCTGATCCGAGCCGTCCGAGAGCTCAACGCCGAACACGATTACGGCATCCGCACCGTAGCGCTGCACACCGAGGCGGAGAAGCGGGCCATGTTCGTCCGCCAGGCCGACGAAGCGGTCACACTGCGCAAGCCTGCGAGCGGCTCGGCCTACCTCGACTACGGCGTCCTCGAGGCGGCGCTGGTCGAGTCCGGTGCCGACGCGGTGTGGGTCGGCTGGGGCTTCGTCGCCGAGGACCCGACGTTCGCCGACCTCGTCGCGCGCCTGAACATCACCTTCATCGGCCCGTCGGCCGACGCGATGCGCCTGCTCGGCGACAAGGTCGAGGCCAAGATCCTCGCCGAGAAGGTCGGCGTTCCCGTCGCACCGTGGTCCGGCGGACCCGTCGAAACCCGCGCCGACGCCAGGCGTCACGCAGCGGCGATCGGCTACCCGCTGATCATCAAGGCCCGCTCCGGCGGCGGCGGCCGCGGTATCCGCAAGGTCTTCCACGAGGACGAACTCGAACTGTCCCTCGAACGTACCCAGGGTGAGGCCGAGCGCTCGTTCGGCGACCCCGTCGTCTTCCTCGAACGGCTCGTCACCGATGCTCGCCACGTCGAGGTCCAGGTCATCGCCGACAGCCACGGCAACGTCTGGGCCCCGGGCGTGCGCGACTGCTCCATCCAGCGCCGCAACCAGAAGGTCATCGAGGAGTCCAGCTCCCCACTGCTCACCAAGGAGCAGGCCGACGAACTGCGCACCGCCTCGGCCGAGCTCGTCAAGGCCGCCGGCTACCAGGGCGCAGGCACCGTCGAGTACTTGTACCAGCCCGAGCAGAAGATCTTCACGTTCCTCGAGGTCAACACCCGCCTCCAGGTCGAGCACCCCATCACCGAATACACCACCGGCATCGACCTGGTGAAGCTGCAGATCCTCGTCGCCGACGGCCAGGCACTGCCCGGTGAATGCCCCACCGAGTTCGGCCACGCCGTCGAGGCTCGCCTCAACGCCGAGGACGCCGACAACGGCTTCGCTCCGGCTCCCGGCACCGTCGAGCTGCTCAAGTTCCCGCTCGGCACCGGCATCCGCGTCGACACCGGTATCGCGCAGGGCGACGTCATCCCGCCCGACTACGACTCGATGGTCGCCAAGGTCATCGCCTGGGGCCGCGACCGCAGCGAAGCGCTGGCGCGGTTGCGCAACGCGCTGCGTGAGACCACCGTCGTCATCGACGGCGGCACCACCACCAAATCGTTTCTGCTGAGCCTGCTCGACCGCGAGGAGGTCATCTCCGCCTCCGCCGACACCGGCTGGCTCGACCGCACCGAGGCCGGCTCTCAGGTGGGCCCGACCGCCGTCGCCGACATCGCCATCATCGCCGCGGCCATCGACGCCTACGACGCCGAGGAAGGCCGCGAGCGCACCGCGTTCCTCAGCTCCGCACGCGGCGGCCGGCCGCGCGCCACCCATGCCATCGGCCGCACGGTCGAGCTGAACTACCAGGGTCAGGCCTACAAGCTCGAGGTCGGCCAGACCGGCACGCACCGCTACAGCATCGACGGTGACGGCATCGGCGATCTGCAGGTCGACGTCGAACGCCTCGGCACCTACGAGAGCCGCCTCGTCATCGGCGACCGTCGCTACCAGGTGGTCACCGTCGCCGGAGCCGCGCACTTCCTCGTCGAGGTCGACGGCATCAGCCACCAGATCTCGCAGGACGAGGCCGGACTGGTCCGCGCACCGGCACCCGCCGTCGTCGTCGCCGTCCCGGTCGCCGTCGGCGACGAGGTCGAAGCGGGTCAGACTCTCGTCGTCCTCGAATCGATGAAGATGGAAACCGCCGTCCGGTCCCCCTACGCAGGCACCGTGCGTGAGGTACTGGCCTCGGTCAACGGCCAGGTCGACGCCGGAGCGGCACTGCTGCGCGTCGATCAGGCCGGTGAGCAGAAGGTCTCCGAGCAGGCACCGCGCGTGCAGTTCCGCGGTATCGACGATGCCGCACAGCGTTCGCCGCAGCGTCGGGCACTGGACCGACTCGACGAACTCGCCGCACTCATCACCGGTTTCGACGTCAGCGGAGCCCGAGCGCGAAACCTGTTGTCCACCTACGAGACTCTGCGTGCCGACGTGCCGCGCAACGATTCGGGTCTGGTCTCGGCCGAGCTGGATCTGCTCAACACGTTCGCCGATATCTGCGAGCTCTCTCGCAACAGGCCGACGATGGACGAGGAAAGCAACGACGAGCGCGTCCACTCCCCTCGTGAGCACTTCCACTCGTTCCTGCACTCGCTCGACGCAGACGTTCAGGGTCTCCCGGATTCGTTCCGCGCCAAGCTCACTCGCGCACTCGCGCATTACGATGCCGCCATCGACGAGGGCCGTACCCCCGAACTCGAAGAGGCCGTCTACCGCGTCTTCCTCGCTCTGCAGCGCATGGAGAACCAGGTTCCGGTCATCGCGGCCCTGCTCGGCCACTGGCTCAGCGACTGCTCCGCGCAGCCCGAAGCCACCCCGGCCATGGCCGAGGTACTCGAGCGCCTCATCGGTGCCACCCAGGCCCGCTACCCGGTCATCGGCGACGTCGCTCGCAACCTGCGCTTCCGGCTGTTCGACGAGCCGCAGATCCGCAGTGCACGCGAGAAGATCTACGACGGCGTCCGTGGCAGCCTGCAGTACCTTGCCGAGAACCCCGACGCCGCCGACTACTCGGCCCGCATCGCAGCTCTGGTCTCCACCCCGGAGCCGTTGATCGAGCTACTGGCACAACGCATCACCGATCCCGGTGCCCTGCTCGAAGTGATCACCCGTCAGTACTACGAGATCCGCACCCTCGAAGACGTCAAGGCCTTCGACCGCGACGGCAAGCACTTCGTCACCGGCAACTTCGAGCTCTCGGGCGAACGGCTGCACCTGGTATCGACCGCAACCGATTTCGACTCGCTCGCAGCAACTCTGGATTCGGTCGACGACATCGCCGGACCGGCACCGGAGAACCTGGCGGTGGATCTCTACCTGTCCTGGCCGGACGCTCCGACCGACGGCGACGAACTCTCGGCCCAGCTCCAAGCCGTGTTGGCTGCCCACCCGGGCACGGGCCACTGGCGCCGCGTGACGGTGACCGCCTTCGGTTCCGACACCCGCAAGATGACCTACCGTCGCACCACGGCCGAAGGATCCGAGCCTCTCGCCGAGGACACGATCATTCGAGACATGCATCCGCTGACCGGTCAGCGACTCGACCTGTGGCGGCTGAAGAACTTCGACGGTGTCCGGTTGCCCGCCAGCGCCGGAACGTACCTTTTCCACCTGACGTCGAAGGCCAACCCCTCCGACGAGCGCCTCGTCGCACTCGCCGAGATCCGCGGCGTCACAACACAGTTGGACGACGCCGGAAACATCGTCGCGGTACCGGAAATCGAACGCACCGTTGCCGCCTGCCTCGACGGCATCCGCCGCGCTCAGGCCGGACGCGGCAAGAAGCGCCTCGACGCCAACCGCGTCGTGCTCTATGTCTGGCCCGTCCTGAACGTGCCCGCCGACCGCATCGCCACCATCGCGCGGCACATCGCGCCGCTGACGATCGGCGCGGGCCTCGAGGAGATCACCCTCATCGCGCGTCTGGCCGAGACTCCGGGCGCGACACCGCGCGAGGTCGCGTTGCGCCTGTCGTACCGTTCCGGTGCAGGCATCGTGGCCAAGGTGACCCCGCCGCCGACCGAGCCGATGCGTCCACTCGACGAGTACACCCAGAAGGTGCAACGCTCGCAGGCCCGCGGCACCGTGTACCCGTACGAGCTGATCCCGTTGCTGAGCAGCAACGGTGGCACGTTCACCGAGTACGACTTCGACGCCGACGGCGTGCTCGCCCCGGTCGATCGTCCCTACGGCCGCAACACCGCAGGCGTCATCGTCGGCGTGGCCACCACACCGACGGCCAAATACCCCGAGGGCATCACTCGCGTCGCACTGTTCGGCGACCCGACCAAGGCACTCGGCACCGTCGCCGAGGCCGAGTGCTCGCGAATCGTCGCGGCCATCGACCTCGCCGAGCAACTCGGCGCACCCGTCGAATGGTTCGCATTGTCCTCCGGTGCAACGATTTCCATGGAATCGGGCACCGAGAACATGGACTGGGTCTCACGCGGCCTGCGTCGCATCATCACCTTCACCCAGGCCGGCGGTGAGATCAACATCGTCGTCGCAGGCATCAACGTCGGCGCACAGCCGTACTGGAACGCCGAAGCCACGATGCTCACCCACACCAAGGGCATCCTGGTGATGACCCCCGACAGTGCCATGGTGCTCACCGGAAAGCAGTCCCTGGACTACTCCGGCGGCGTCTCGGCCGAAGACAACTTCGGCATCGGCGGCTACGACCGCGTCATGGGCCCCAACGGCCAGGCGCAGTACTGGGCACCGAACCTGCGGGCCGCATGTGACATCCTGTTCGCGCACTACGACCACGCGTATGCCGCACCGGGAGAACGATTCCCACGTCGCGCAGCCACCGCAGACCCGACCGAACGCGACGTGCGTACCTACCCGCACGTGCACCCGTCGAGCGACTTCACCACCGTCGGCGACATCTTCTCCTCGGTCACCAACCCGGACCGCAAGAAGCCGTTCGACATTCGCACCGTCATGCGCGCCGTGGTGGACCAGGATCACTCGGTGCTCGAGCGTTGGGCCGACATGGCCGACGCCGACACCTCCGTGGTGTTCGACGCCCACCTCGCCGGAATCCCGGTGTCCGTCATCGGGATCGAATCACGAGCCATCCCCCGTAAGGGCTGGTTCCCGTCCGACGGCCCCGATCAGTGGACCTCGGGCACCCTGTTCCCGAACTCGTCGAAGAAGACAGCACGCGCCATCAACGCCGCCAGCGGAAGCCGACCGATCGTGGTGCTGGCCAACCTCTCCGGCTTCGACGGATCACCGGAATCGCTGCGCAACATCCAGCTCGAATACGGTGCCGAGATCGGCCGCGCCATCGTCAACTTCGACGGACCGGTTGTGTTCTGCGTGGTATCGCGTTACCACGGAGGCGCTTTCGTGGTGTTCTCCGGAGCGCTCAACGACAACATGGAGGTCCTCGCAGTGGAAGGCTCCTTCGCCTCCGTGCTCGGCGGTGCCCCGGCCGCAGCAGTGGTGTTCACCCGCGACGTCAACGCCCGCACCGCAGCGGACCCGACCGTCAAGGAACTCGAGACTGCACTGAACAACGCCTCGGACGACGCCACCCGCTCGGCCCTGCGCGTCGAACTGGCCACCGTACGAGCGAACGCACGCAACGCCAAACTGGGTGAGGTGGCAGCCGAATTCGAGGCCATCCACAACATCCAGCGAGCACAGAACGTCGGATCGGTGCACCACATCGTCCCCGCCGCCGAACTGCGCCCGCAACTGGTCGCCGCCATCGAACGCGGAATGGCGCGGTCGCTGGCCAAGTAGGGCTTGGGCTCACTCGACACAAACGCGCGCGCGCTTGCCGGGTGCTCGCGGAATGGTTACCTGTTCCGCGAGCGTCTGGCGAATGCGCGCGCGTTTGTCGGTTGGGGGGTCGGCTCAGGGCGCGCCTTACCAGTAGGTCACGTCCGTGGCGACGACTCCGGTGCACTGACCGGTGAAGATGGTCACCGCGCAGGCCTCCCAGAGCCGCGACAGCATGTCGAAACCACCCAACACTCCGCTCGCGCTACCGGTGCTCGCGCTTCCGGTATCGGCCACCGCGACTGCCGGCGACGCGATGGCGATGACTGCGGCTCCCAACACAACAGCAATACGACGCTTCACGCTGTTCTCCTCTTCTCTTCCATCGGACATGGTTCGCTCGACACGCTAACCTCGCGTCCCAATTGTCACAATCGTCCGAACGAACGATGCCGGCCGTCAGAGCTCGAGGGTTCGGGCACTGACAAAGCGCCTAGGTTCACCGGTGAGGGGGTCCGTGAAATTCAGTGCTCGGGCGAGGAGCTGCAACGGCCGGGTGAAGTCATCGGCCGGAACCGAGGTGAACACCGGATAGTACGGGTCGTTCACGATGGGAATACCCAACGACGACAGATGGATTCGCAGCTGGTGGGTCTTACCCG
>NZ_LVCU01000500.1:0-11649 GCF_001647185.1 Rhodococcus sp. EPR-147 | reverse complement strand
TGCCGTCATCACCCCGTGCTCCTTGAGGATTCGGCTGCGCACAACGCGCGGAAAGACCAGTGCTGCATCGAATCCCGCAACCGCCTCGTACTCCTTGGTGACGTTTCGGGAGGAGAAGAGTTCCTGATAGGGCCGTCGGGCATGCTTGGTCTTGGTGAAGAGCAACACCCCTGCGGTGGCGCGATCGAGTCGGTGCGCGGGCGTCAGGTCGGGGCAGTCGAACTGCTTGCGCAGTCGCACGGTCGCCGTCTCGGTGACGTGCCGACCACGCGGGATGGTGGCGAGGAAGTGCGGCTTGTCGATCACCAGCAGGTCGTCGTCCTCGTGCAGGATGCCGATCTCGAACGGGACCGGAACCTCCTGCGCTGGAATGCGATAGAAGTACACCTGACTTCCGGCGCGATACCGCGTATCGACGGAGATCGGCCTGCCCTTCTCGTCGACCACTTCGGCGTCGCGAATGGCCCGCCGCCAGTCGTCGTCGGGCAGCTCACGTTCGAGATACTCCACGACGGTGGTGACCGAATCACCATGCGGCAGAAGCAGTCTGAGCGGAGCGAGACCGTCCCGGAAGGGCAGCATCTTTCTAGGCGCAGTCGAGGCAGATCAACCGCAGACCACGGCCGGCGTCGCCGTCGAAGTCCTGGTACCGGGACGTCGGATTGCCGCAGGCACTGCAGCGACCGATGACGGCGGTGTGGTCGGAGAAGTTCTGCGCCATCCGCTTGTCGAAGACGAACAACGACCCCTCCCAGAGCGCGTCGTCGCCGAAAGTTTCTGCGTACCGAACGATTCCGCCGTCGAGCTGATACACCTCCTCGAAACCACGGGCCACCATCAGCGAAGAGAGCACCTCGCAGCGGACTCCCCCGGTGCAGTACGTGACCACCGGGGACTTCTTCAGATGGTCGTAGGCACCGGAATCGAGCTGGAAGACGAAGTCCCTCGTCGTCTCGACGTCGGGCACCACCGCGTTCTTGAACTTGCCGATCTTCGCCTCGAAGGCGTTGCGCCCGTCGAAGAAAACGACGTCGTCGCCGCGGGAATCGACGAGCTCGTGCACCTGCTGCGGACTCAGGTGTTTACCGCCGCCGACCACTCCGTCGGCGTCGACCTTCAACTCGCCGGGGGCACCGAACGTGACGATCTCGTCGCGCACCCGCACGCTCAGGCGCGGGAAGTCGTTGCCGAGCCCGTCGGACCACTTGACGTCGGCCGCCTTGAACGCCGGATAGCTGCGGGTGCCGCGGACGTACCGTTTGACGTCGTCGACGTCACCGCCCACCGTCGCGTTGATGCCGTGCTCGGAGATCAGGATGCGTCCGGTCAGATTGTTCGACGCGGCCAGCGTCTGCTGCCACAACCGGATCGCCTCGGGATCGGGTAGCGGAGTGAACACGTAGAACAGGACGATTTTCGGTACAGCCACGCCGACCAGTATGGCGCGTTACCCGGCAGGCGGTGCCGCCGCCCGGACGCGCTGGGTGCCGGAGTCGACGGTGAAGCCCGCTCCCCAGTAGACGCCGGTCTGCGGATCTTCCTTGGCGGTGAGGAACCAATGGTCCATCCGCGCCGCCGTCCTGGTGACCTCGAAGACACCGAACCCGTGACTGTCCAGGTCCACGAACTTCACGTGTTGGTTGAGCGCCTTGAATGCCTCCTCGGCGACCCGGCCCAGCGTGTGGGGCGGAGTACGCGTCAGGTCGTCGATGTTGGCCGAGCTGACCGAGGTGACGACGAGCTCCGTGGCAGCAGGCTCGGTGGTTGCGTACTGCGCCGCGTCGAGGGGTACCTCGCAGGCCCAGGCCGAGTGGATGTCGCCGGTGATGAAGACGGTGTTGTCGACGCCCGCGTCCACGATGGCCCCGAGCAGCTTGCGGCGGTCGGCGGTGTATCCGTCCCACGGATCGGCGTTGTACGGCAGACCGCCCTCCGGGATCCCGAGAAGCGAGGTGACCGCCCTGGCCGCGTCCCGGTCCAGCGGCGGGATGAGAGTGGGCGTGATCATCACCGGATTGCCGACGATCTTCCACTGCGTCGGCGACGAGACGATGCCGTCGGTGAGCCACTGCATCTGCTCCGCGCCGGTGATGGTCCGGTTGGGCGAATCGACCTCGGGCCCGTTGAACGGCAACACCTGCTGCGAACGGTAGGTGCGTAGGTCCAGCATCGACAATTCGAGGAGGTTGCCGAACCGCAGCCGACGGTACAGGTGACGGTTGGTTGCGGTGCCCGCCGCCCGCACCGGCATCCACTCGTAGTACGCCTGCTCGGAATTGGCCTTGCGGGTGGACCAATCGCCCTCGGTGCCCGGAGTGTGGTTCTGCGCGCCGGTGTCATAGGCATCGTTGGCGGATTCGTGGTCGTCCCACGTGCAGATCCACGGCACGCCGATGTGCGCGGCCTGCAGATCGGGATCGGACTTGTACTGGCCGTGGCGCTGACGGTAGTCGGCAAGGGTGACGATCTCGTGGGTGGGCGAATGCTGCCGGATCACCCCGTCGCGGCCCGGGAATCCGCCGGTTTCGTACTCGTAGATGTAGTCCCCGAGATGGACGATGGCGTCGAGATCTCCGCGGGCGGCCAGGTGCCGGTACGCGCCGAAGTAGCCCGACTCCCAGTTGGAGCACGAGACGACGCCAAAACGCATCGCATCGATATCGGCGTCGTTGGCCGGTGCGGTGTGCGTGGTCCCGACGGCCGATGCCGCGTCGCTCGTCCGGAAGTCGTAGAAGTACGTGGTGTCAGCGCTGAGTCCGTCGACGTCGACCTTGACGGTGTGGTCGGTGGCGGGGCCGGTTTCGACGGTTCCGGAAGCGACGATGTCACCCATGTCCGCGCTGCGGGCAACACGCCACGTCACCGATACCTGCGGGCCGACGCCGGAGCCCGGGGTGGCGTCGGGCGCGGGGGTGATGCGGGTCCAGAGCACGATCGCGTCGGGCAACGGATCTCCCGACGCCACCCCGTGCAGAAAGCCGCGGTCGCTGCCCTGCGCGTGGGCGATCGCCGGCAGTGTCGTGGCGACTCCGGCCACCGCGACGGCCACCGACGACGAGCGAAGAAACGTCCTTCTGGAAAGCGCAGACTCAGCGTGCATCGGGTCAGTCCATGCGATGGATGGTCGGTGGTCAAGTAAGGCGCGCCTGGGTCGGCCACAGTGTTCACCGGCCGGCCATGTGCCGGACGCTGGTTTGCCTTCGTCGCTGCGGGAGAACACTCCGGGAATGGACGCTCTGTGGTTGTTCGGTGATCAGCTCGGCCCGCACTTTCACTCCGTGGACGAGCACGCGGATCGGGATGTGCTGATGATCGAGTCCCGGCGCGTGTTCCGGTGTCGGAGATACCACCGACAGAAGCTGCATCTCGTGTTGTCGGGGATGCGGCACCTCGCCGACGAGTTGGGTGATCGCGTCACCTACTTGCAGACCGAGACGTACCGGGAGGCGCTGGCCGAATACGGCAAGCCCGTGGTGGTGTTCGAGCCCACCTCGCACGCGGCGGAGAAGTTCGTCGCCACGTTGCACGAGGAGGGCTTGGTCTCGGAGATTCTGCCGACGCCGATGTTCGCGCTTCCCCGCGCCGATTTCGCGGAGTGGGCAGCCGAGCGCGGCACCTTTCGGATGGAGACGTTCTACCGCGAGCAACGCAAGAAGTTCGGGGTACTGATGGACGGTTCCGAACCGGTCTCCGGAAAATGGAACCTCGACGCCGAGAATCAGTCACCGCCGCCGAAGGGACGCCTGACGCTCGGAGTCGAAGAACCGTGGTGGCCGACCGAGGACGCGATCGACGAGCAGGTGCGCGCCGACCTCGACGACTGGGACCTCGACACCGTCGGAGTGGACGGGCCACGAGTGTTCGCGGTGACTGCTGCCGAGGCGTCGGATGCGTTGGCGCACTTCGTGAACTACCGCTTGGACGACTTCGGCAAGTACGAGGACGCCGTGATGGCCGACGACTGGACGATGTCGCACTCGCTGCTGTCGGTGCCACTGAACCTGGGTCTGCTGCAACCGCTGGACGTGGCGCATGCTGCCGAGGACGCGCATCGCGACGGCACCCCCTTGGCGAGCGTCGAAGGGTTCGTGCGGCAGATCCTCGGCTGGCGCGAGTACGTGTGGCATCTGTACTGGCATCTGGGGCCGGAGTATCTCGAGCGCAACAAGCTCGACGCCCATGAGCCGCTACCGGATTGGCTGACGGAGTTGGACGGTGATGCCGTGGTGGCGAAATGCCTGTCCAGCACCGTCGACGGTGTGCGTGATCGCGGGTGGGTGCACCACATCCCACGACTGATGATCCTGGGAAACTTTGCGCTGCAACACGCCTGGGACCCGCGAGCGTTGACCGAATGGTTCGCAACGGCTTTCGTCGACGGGTTCGCCTGGGTGATGCCGGTGAACGTGATCGGCATGAGCCAACACGCGGACGGTGGGGTGATCGCCACCAAGCCGTACGCCTCGGGCGGGGCGTACCTGAACCGCATGACCGACTACTGCAAGCCGTGCGAGTTCAACCCGAAAAAGCGACTGGGCGACGACGCCTGCCCCTTCACCGCCGGCTACTGGGCTTTCGTACACCGACACCGCGAGATGTTGGCGCTCAATCACCGCACGGCGCGACAGGTGTCGTCGATGAACCGATTGAGCGACTTGGAGCAGGTGCTGGAACAGGAGCGTCAACGCGAGGTGTACTGACGCGCCGGATGCCTGAACCAAGGATTTCCGAACTTCGAGAGCGTTGCGATCTATGACAGATCGCCGCCGCGGTCGCTACCTGGAAACGGGATCCGCGCTCCTATCACACGTCACCGACATGTTCTGATTCTCGAATCCTTATGCAGGGCAATAGTTTTCGATTGCACTATGGTTGCCGGTCGAACACACGTTCGATACACTTGCTTCCATGACCACGGAGATCTGGCAACTGAGCGAGAGCGAACTGCTCGCCGACGCCACCGCGGTCTCCCATCAGATCCAGTTGTTGGAAGCCAGGCGGATCGCTCTCGTCGCCGAGATCGACACCCGCGTCTCACGGGAGAAACTCGGCTTCCCCGGACCCGCCGGCTGGCTGACCTCCACCACCCTGCTCTCACCGTCCAAAGCCACCAAGATCGTCGCCCTCGCCCGCGGCATGGCTGCGTTTCCCGACATCGCCGACGCCGTGAACACCGGCGTGATGACCGTCGATCACGCCGCGCTGATCCTCACCTTCGCCGAAACCCCACCGGAGAACCTGCCGGAAAAGGGTCGCGACATGGCCCGCGCAGCCTTGATCAAATCTGCGACAGGACCCGACGCACGCACCGGCCGGATCCGAGCAGCGATCACCCGACTCGAAGACAGCTTCGGCACCAAGAAACCACCTGCCGAGAACACCGACCGCAACGAACTCTTCGCCTCCACAACCCTCAACGGGCGGCTGGTGTTGAAAGGCGATTTCGATGCTGTCACCGGCGAAAAGCTGCTCACTGCACTCTCCCCGCTGACCGAACCCCACCCCGCCGCCGACGGCACCCAAGACCAGCGCAGCCCCGCCAAACGCAGAGCCGACGCCTTCGGCCACATCCTCGACCAATACCTCGCCTCCAGGGATCGCCCCATCGAAGGCGGTGAACGCCCGCACCTGAACCTGCACATCCGGTTGCAGGACCTCACCGACCTCCAGAACTACGGAGGCGAAGACGACATCACCGACGACGAAACCTCACGCGCAGCAACCGAAACCGACACCGACACGGACCCCGTCGATCCGGTCGACATCAACACCGGCGCACCGATGCACCCCGACACGGCAGAACCGGACGCGGCGGATGAACCCGAGGCCGGCAAGGCTGCGGGAGCTGCCGCTGATCGCGGCGCGTATCGGGACCTGTTCGGCGACGGCACCACGGTCGGCTGGCTGCCGTGGATGGGACCGCTCTCCCGCAACACCTCCCGCCAACTCGCCTGCGACTGTGTTCTCACTGCGATCGTGATGGACGAGAACGGCAACCCGCTCAATCTCGCCCGCACCGCACGCACCATCACAGCCAAACAACGAAAAGCCCTCACCGCCCGCGATCACGGGTGCGCATTCCCCGGCTGCGGAAAACCCGCCGCCTGGACCGAAGGACACCACATCTGGCACTGGGGCGACGGCGGCCCCACCGACATGAACAATCTGGTTCTGTTGTGCGGGTTCCACCACCGCCTCATGCACCACTCCGATTGGGAAGTGTTCATCGGCACCGACAACCACCCGTGGTTCGTACCGCCAGCAACCGTCGACCCCTACCGGCAACCCAGACCATCACACGCCCGCGCAGGCCCCCACATCGCCTGAACCCGCCCAAAGACCACTCCAGCCCCGCACCGAAACACCGGTGCGGGGCTGGAAGAGATTGTTCGACAGGCCGATTCGAGTGGAGCACGGATCGGTCACCGTGGTCGTGTCACATCACCTCGAGCGGGTGTTGCAACAGGAACGACTGCGCGAGGTGTACTGACCTAGTTTGCGTCGAGTGTCGCGATCGCCTCGTCGATCATCGGCACATATCGCTCGAGTGCCCACGGCACCGTCAGCGGATTGATGATGGACGATCCGGTGACGAACGACTGATCCGTCGGCGCAACGACCGAACCGCGGGACACAGCCGGAATCTGCTTGTATGCAGGCTGATTCTCGGTGTCGGTGCGGTTCTGCGGGTCCGAGTAGAAGGTGAAGATCAGGTCCGAGTCGTTCAACAAATTCGCGTTCTCCAACCCGATGACCGCCGAGTCGGTGCCCTCGGTTTCGTCGAGCGTGTTCACCACCGGATCGACCTGCAACCCGAGAGCTCGCACCATGGCGACGCGTTGCTCGTCGGCAAGAAACACTCCGAGCGTCCCCGGCCCGGTGTTGTAGATGTACGAGAAACTCACCCCGGCATATTCGGGGTGCTCGCTGGTGGCGTCGGCGAAGCGGCCCTTGATCTTCTCGATCTCGTCCGCCGCCTTCTGCTCCTCCCCCATGGCCTTGCCGATGACGGTGATCTGGTCTTCCCAGGTGATCGTCCACGGCTGTTCCTCGTACGTGACCACCGGTGCGAATGCGCTCAGCTTGTCGAACTGATCCTGTGTGACGCCGGACCACGGGGCCAGAATCAGATCGGGTTCGAGGGCAGCAACGGCTTCGATGTTCAATTCGGTTCCACCAGTGAACTGTTGGGGAAGTTCGGCACCCAACTCGGTCACCGCGTCGTGAACCCACGGCAGATACCCGGTGTCGTCGGCACCCCATGAGTACTCCTCGACGCCGACGGGCACGGTGCCCAGCGCGATCGCCGTCTCGGCCGAGCCCTGCCCCAGAGTGACGATGCGCTCCGGCTTCTCGGTGATGACGGCCTGACCCAGAGCCGAATCGATGGTGACAGTGGCAAAGTCACCGCCGCCGTCCTGTTCGGGCTCGGCAGTATCGGCAGAGGAGCACGCCGCCACCACCAGGGTTGCCACGGCAAGCGTGGACAGCAGGGTTGCACGGCCGGCAGTGCGTCGACCGGCCGGTGACACTGAGAACATGGTTACCTCTCGACGAACCAGCGGGAATCAAAGTAAGACTAGGCTAACCTACAAGTTCCGTTCAAATGCGCTGCCCGGCGGCCATTCGCTACGGTGGGTCGCATGAGCCTTCCTCGTCCAGCACCCGACCGGACCGCCGTCGTGACCGGAGCGTCCTCGGGCATCGGGGCATCCATCGCCCGCGAACTCGCCTCTCGGGGCTACGGCGTCACCCTCGTCGCTCGGCGAGCCGACAAGCTCGAAGACTTGGCACAGGAGATCCGAGCACGGGGAGTCCGAGCCGAAGTGCTCGCAGCAGACCTCTCCGACCGCAGCGCTCGCGCCGAACTGCTCGGCCGCATCACCGAACTCGGTCTCATCCCGGACATCCTGATCAACAACGCCGGACTCTCCACCCTCGGACCCGTCGCAGAGTCCGACCCCGACGCTGAGATGCACATGATCGAGGTCGACGTGGTCTCCGTCGCGGACCTGTGCACCCGGTTCCTCCCCGGCATGGTCGAGCGCCGACGCGGCGCACTGCTCAACGTTGCCTCGACTGCCGCGTTCCAACCTCTGCCCGGACAGGCCGGCTACGGCGCGTGCAAGGCATTCGTGCTCTCGTACACACAGTCGCTGACCGGTGAACTGCGTGGAACCGGCGTCACGGCCACCGCGCTGTGCCCCGGACCGGTACACACGGGATTCGGCGAGGCCGCAGGGTTCGCGAAAGACGATGCCGAGAAGGCACTTCCGCCGATCATGTGGGTCGAGGCGGACACAGTCGCCAAGACTGCCGTCGACGACATGACCAAGGGGCGCATGGTGTCGATTCCGGGAGCGGCCAACCGCGTCGGGTCCATCTTCGCGCAGATCACCCCGCGAACGGTGTTGGTGCCCATGCTCACTCGCATTCACCCCGGCCTGGGCAAGAACGCCCGCAAGGGAGCCTCGTCATGAGCCGCGAACTCACCGTCTCGGACAGCATCGTCGTCGCTGCCGATCCGAACACTGTGTACGCCGCGATCAGCGACCCCACGCGCATGGGTGAGTGGAGCCCGGAGAACAGAGGTGCCACCGTCCACGAACCCCGCGAGAGTGCCTACGTGGGAATGGTATTCGACGGAACCAACAAGCGCGGCCGAGCGAAGTGGGTCACTCGCTGCACCGTCACCGCGGCCGAGCCTGGCAAGACCTTCGAGTTCCGCGTCCACGCCATCGGCAAGAGCGCTCCGAAGATCAAGGGCGCGAACGCAACCTGGCGATACGACTTCGAACCGGTCGCAGGGGGCACGAAAGTGACCGAGACCTGGACCGACGACCGGACGAAGTGGCCCGACGCGCTGGCGCTCGTGTTCGACAAGATCGTCACCAGCGGTAAGACGTTCCCGCAGTTCCAGCGTCGCAACATTCGCAAGACGCTGGAGAATCTGCAGAAGGTCTACGCCTGATTCTCAGGCCTGCCGGGTGTACAGGCCGAGAACGTACGAGGCCTGCCCGGCATGTTGAAGGTCGTCGGACACCACGGACACCAGCCGTGCACCCAGCGTGACCGGCGGGTCCCAGTTCTCGTCGACGATCCGGTCCAGATCGTCGGTCGAGATACTGCTCAGGTAGGCAACGGTTTTCGAGTGCACGGCGTCGTGGTACTCACGCAGCAAGTCGGCGCTCGAGGTGACATGAGCGACGTCGGAGGACGATTGGCCGTACCCGATATCGGACCGGTCGAACGGGAGACCGAAGCGCTCGAACCACGAGTCGGAGTTCCACAACTGCTCGCTGCCTGCCACTCCGGCGATGTGGTCGTCCTGCACCCGCGTCAGGTGCCACAGCAGCCACGCGATGCTGTTTGCCTCGGAGTCGGGCCGGTAGGTCAACGCTGCGGCGGGGATGTCGTCCAATACCGAGTGGACGAGTTCCTTGATTCGGCCGAACGCGTCGGTGAGCAGTTCGTTGTGATTCATGCGATCCGTTTCTCCTGTGACAGCACTGATGACCACCCATGCATACCCCCGATGCGCCCGCAGGGAACATCGGGGCGGTCCGAGCGCGTTGGACCGGATATGACTGCTCCAGCGATTGTGTACACCCGCACCGGCGCTTCGTCCGTCCTCGAACTGAAGGATCGCGAGGTGACCGAGCCGGCCGCAGGCGAAGTTCGGGTCCGCATCGTGGTCTCGGGCGTCAATCCGACGGACTGGAAGAACAGGACCGGCTCCGGGCCGGGTGAGAACTTGGCGTTCGACGAGGTGGTACCGAACCAGGACGGCGCCGGAGTGATCGACGCTGTCGGCCCCGATGTCGAGGGGCTTGCCGTCGGAGATCGCGTCTGGGTCTACCTGGCCCAACATCAGCGCCCGACCGGTACCGCCCAGTCCTTCTCGATCCTTCCTGCCTCCCGCGTGGTTCGGCTGCCCGATGGCGTCGGATTCGACGTGGGCGCAAGCCTCGGAGTGCCCGCGATGACGGCGCACCGCGCACTGACCGTCTCCGAGGACGGACCCACGCGGCTGCACCCAGGCGCGCTGGACGGCAAGTCGGTTCTGGTCGCCGGTGGTGCCGGTGCCGTCGGCCATGCCGCGATCCAGTTGGCCCGCTGGGCGGGCGCGACCGTGGTGACGACGGTCAGCGGGCCGGAGAAGGGCGCACTGGCCACCGCCGCGGGCGCGCACCACGTGGTGAACTACAAGACCGGCGATGCCGCCGCCGAAATTCGTGAATTGGTTCCTGCCGGAATCGATCTCATCGTCGAGGTGGCTCCCGCACAGAACGCCGCACTCAACGCTGCCGTAGGAGCGAACCGCGCCTCGATCGCGGTGTACGCCAACAATGGCGGCGACACAGTGACCCTCGACGTTCGGCCGAACATGGTGCTCAACACGCGCTACCAGTTCGTCCTCCTCTACACCGTGGGCGACGAAGCTCTTCGCAACGCCGAGGCGGACGTCAGCGCGGCGGCAGCAGCGGGCGTGCTCGAGGTGGGCGAGGCCACCGGCCTACCGCTGCATCGGTTCTCGCTGAGCGAGACCGCAGCGGCACACGACGCCGTCGAGAACGGAACCGTCGGCAAGGTGCTGATCGACGTCTCCAGCGAATAACTCAGGTGATGACCGGCAACGTGGACCATGGGAAATTGATCCACTTGTCGGTCTCACGCCATGAATAATCCGGCTGCACAATGGTTCTCGGCTTGGTGTAGATCACGGCCGATCGCACGTCGGCGGTATGCACCTTCAGTAGGTCGATGACCAGAGCCAGTGTGCGGCCGGAATCGGCGACGTCGTCGACGACGAGCAACTTCTTTCCGACGATTGCGTCGGTGTCCAGAAGCGGTTCGAGGACAACAGGATCGGGCAGGGTCTCCTCGATGTCGGAGTAGAACTCGACATTGAGGGTGCCCGCCGCCTTGACGCCCATCGCGTAGGAAATCGCACCCGCGGGAATGAGTCCGCCGCGAGCGATCGCGATGACGATGTCCGGGACGAACCCGTCGTCGACGATCTTCTCGGTCAGGTCACGCGAGGCGTCCCCGAACGTCGCCCATGTCAGCACTTCACGTTCCTGTTCGGTCATGGAGCATCACTCTACCCAGCACCAGATTTTGCCGAAATAGCAACGATGTTTGCGTGAAGGCCTGGCAGCGGGCAGTCTCGAACCATGGCCGACCACACACATACTCACACTCATTCCGCCGACGGGGCCCACGTGGAACCGGATTTCGAGAACGGTGCCTTCGACGAGGCGTTCTGGGACGACCTCTACAACCAGCGCACCACCATCTGGAGCGGCAATCCCAATGCCGTGTTGGTACAGGAAGCGTCCGAGCTGACTCCGGGTCGCGCACTGGACATCGGCTGCGGTGAAGGTGCGGACTCCCTGTGGCTGGCCGGTGAAGGCTGGAACGTGACCGGCGTCGACATCTCCGATGTCGCCCTCGGCCGGGCTCGCGCGGCGCAGCAGGCTCTGGAGCCGCAGACACTTGAGGTGGAATGGCGTCAGGAAGACGTTCTGGAGTGGACTCCCCCGGCCGCGGCGTTCGATCTGGTGTCGGTGCACTTCCTGCAGGTGCCGCCGGACGAGCTCGCACTGACCACCCGCAGGTTCGCGGCTGCTGTCGCACCGAAGGGAC
>NZ_LVCU01000499.1:0-8587 GCF_001647185.1 Rhodococcus sp. EPR-147 | reverse complement strand
CCGGTGTTCGCCGCGGCGGGCGACGGGTTCGAGCAGATCCATGCCGAACACCGCACTCGTACGACGCCCGACGGCGACGAGCGAATCGACACGGTGGTGGTACTGCAGCGCCGGTAAACTCTGGCGGTGTTCTCGCAGTCGACGTATCGAATTCCCCTGGCCGTCACCTTCGTGGTGGCGCTGATCGTGCTGTTCACCCCTGCGTCCGGGGTGCCGTCGGGATTTCAGCACAGCGACAAGATCATTCACTTCCTGTTGTTCGCGGTCCTCGCGTACACCTCCCGCCTGGCCGGAATCGGCTGGGCCGGCACCGCAGCGTGGGTACTGGCATTCGCGGCGATCTCGGAGGTCCTGCAAGCGATTCTGCCGCTGGGACGCTCCGGATCGGTCGCCGACGCTCTCGCCGATGCCGCCGGAGTTGCTGTGGGCCTGGTCGCGGCGAGCCGGGTACTACCGCGGCCCGTCGGAAATGCCGCGGACCTGCACTAGACTGTGCCTGCACCGGGTTTCCCCGGCCTGCGCGCACACTCCGGAAGGAACGCCATCACCTCGTCCTCTGCCCCGCACGATATCTACCTCGTTCCACCGGAGCACGAGACCAATGATGCCGTCACCCGAGAATCCGCAGCGTCCGCGGCACGCCTGAGCGAACGATCCGACGTGGTCAGCCACGACGGCCGCTACGCACTGACGATCACCTCCACCACCCCGCACCAGGCGATGGTCGAGGATCTGCTGTTCGTCCGCGCCGTGCTCGACGCCGCCCGCATCAAGTATTTGCTCGTCCGCGGCAACGACGAACGACCGGTCATCGCCATCGAGCTGGCTGCCCGGGACGCGCTGACCACCGCATTGGTACACGCCTGCCGCGCCGAGCCGTTCTACTCCAAGACCGTCGACGCCCGCGGGAAAGCCGTGCTGGTTGCCGACGGCACACTCTCACCGTCGGCCAACGCCAGGATCGTGCGGCTGTACCGTCCGCGAGTCGAACCGTTCAGCGGGTTGTACTACGGCGCATCGACGGCAGTGCAGATCGAACTGTGGTCGTTCTCGCCGTCCGAGATCGTGCTTCCGATCGAGAATTCGCTGACCCGTCGCAACATTCGGCCCGACGAGGCCGTCCGCGGAACGGTCGAACGCTTCGGACGAACCTGGCCGACCATCGAGAACATGTTCGCCGACCACGCGTCGGACATCAATTTCGACATCGACATCGTGTTCTCCTGGGTCGACGGCTCCTCGGCAGAATTCCAGGCTCAGCGCGCGCGGCGGATGGCGAACTACGTCGTCGGTGAGGGTGACGACTCGGCAGCCCGCTACCGGCAGATCGACGAACTGAAGTACGCGCTGCGGTCGATTCACATGTACGCACCGTGGATCAGGCGCATCTTCGTGGCCACCGACTCGGCGAGGCCTGCATGGCTCGCCGACCACCCCAAGGTGACGTTCGTGCCGAGCGAGGCCTTCTTCGTCGACACATCCGTTCTGCCGACCCACAATTCGCAGGCCGTCGAAAGCCAGCTGCACCACATCCCCGGATTGTCCGAGCACTTCCTGTACTCGAACGACGACATGTTCTTCGGTCGACCGGTCAGTCCGTCGATGTTCTTCTCCCCCGGCGGAATCAGCATGTTCATCGAGGCGACGACCCGAATCGGGTTGGGCTACAGCGACGCCGACCGCAGCGGCTTCGAGAACGCGGCCCGCGTGAACCGTCGAATCCTGCAGAACCGATTCGGAATGACCACAACCCGGCATCTCGAACACGCGGCAACACCGCTGCGGCGCAGCGTGATGCAGGAGATGGAGAACGAATTCCCGGACGAGTTCGCCTCCACCGCGGCGAGCGCGTTCCGGGCGAGCACCAACATCTCGGTGACCAACTCGCTGTACCACTACTACGCCCTGATGAGCGGTCGCGCCGTGGTCCAGAAGGACGCCAAGGTCCGGTACATCGACACCACCACCGTGGCCGGTCTCGACCTGATGGAGAAGCTGCTCCCCAAGCGCTCGGTGGACTTCTTCTGCCTCAACGACGGCAGCTTCCCGGAGGTCGACCTGGACCTGCGCACCCGAACGGTGACACAGTTCCTGGACAAGTACTTCCCCATCGTCGCGCCGTGGGAACGCGAACAGCGTTAGGCGTCGCTGAACGTCTTGCGCCGCGCGCTGTCTGCGATGGTCACTCCCGCTGCATTCAGCCTGCGCGCAGTCTCCTGAGCCGAGACCGGCTCTCCCACAGTGTCGTACGACCCTGTGGGCACCACCGAATGCACGACGGTGTCCTCGTAGACGTGGACCAAGTTGTACCCCTGGGCACCGTCGCGTCCGCGCAAACCGCCTGCGGGCACGTTCAGATCCTGGGTGTAGCAGGTGGCCGACGCCACCGAGACCGGGATACCCGCGAACGTGGCCGTCGTCGAATAGTGCAGGTGCCCAGCAAGAATGGATCGCACATCGGTTCCGCGTAGCACGTCGGCCAGGCGAGGCTGATCGATCAGCTCGACCAGCACGGCGAGATCGAGCACGGTCGGTACCGGCGGATGATGCATCGCTAGAATGGTGCCGAACTCGGCGGGGGTCGCGAGAGTGTCTGCCAGCCAAGCCAATTGCTCGTCGCCGAGCTCGCCGTGGTGCCTGCCCGGGACCGTCGTGTCGAGCGTCACCACACGAAGACCGTCGACGTCGTGGACACGATCGATGGACTGCCCGGTGGGTTCGGCGTCGAGAAGCTTCTGCCGAAACGTCGCCCGGTCGTCGTGATTGCCCATCGCCCAGACGATCTGCGCACCGAGTTCCTCGGCCACCGGCTCGACCAACGCGCGCAATTTCTCGTACGCGCCCGGCTCACCCTTGTCCGTCAGATCCCCCGTGAACACCAATGCGTCGGGCCGCACACCGGAGTTGCGTACGTCGGTCATCACCTGCTCGAGCCGCAAATGACTGTCCACGCCCCCGTACAACCGACCTCCGCCGTCGACGAGATGCGTGTCGCTGATATGCAGCAAGCAGTGATGGGGACGTGGGTACTCGGCCATCCGAGACTTCATCGAACTCTCGCTCACGATCGGACCTACCGTTTCACGTTCACCCGGCCGGGCGAACGCCACTGTTGCAACCCAAGCATACGAGCGTTCACTGAGAAAAAGCTGGTCGGATCTACGCGGTGAACACCGCACCAACATCCGGCGTGTGACAGGTTGAGAGCATGACGAAACCGAAGCTGACCACCCTTCTCGCAACTGCAGGACTGACGGTGGGGTCGATGGTCGGCATCGGCGTCGCGCCCGCTGCCGCGCAGGAGCTGCCGACCGTGGTGCTGGTGCACGGAGCCTTCGCTGACAACACCAGCTGGGACGGCGTAGCCGACAACCTCCGTGGCCGCGGCTACCCGGTGGTGACGGCGGACAACTCGCTGCGCGGACCGGCGTTCGACGCGGCCTCGGTCACCGATGTCGTCGAGAGCATCGACGGGCCGGTGGTACTGGTGGGCCATTCGTACGGCGGCACGGTGATCAGCAACGTGCACGCCGACAACGTGGAAGCGCTGGTCTACGTCGCCGCGTTCATGCCCGTCGAGGGCGAACCCGTCGCCCTGGAACTCGACCCCATCCGATTCCCGGTGACCGCGCTGGTACCGCCGGTGATCGGCCTGTCGATCGTCGACGACTCCTCCAACCTGATCGGCAAGAACGTCGACTCGTACATCACGCCTGCCCTGTTCCGGCCGTTCTTCGCCCCTGATGTCACCGAGGAGCAGTCCGCGCGCATGGTCGCTCACCAGAAGACGATCGCTGCCGGTGCGCTGCTCGAGCCGAGCGGCCCACCGTCCTGGGCGGACACACCGTCGTGGGCGCTGATTCCCCAGCAGGATCAGATCATCCCGGCCTCGGCCGAGCGGTTCATGGCGCAGCGGGCGGGTGCTCGGGTGACCGAGGTGCCGGGTTCGCACGCGATCCTGGTCTCGAACCCCGCAGCCGTGGCCGACCTCGTCGCCGAGGCGGATGCGGGCAGCTGACACCTCACGAAACGACCTCGGGCCCGGCCACCTGTCGACGGTGGCCGGGCCCGAGGAGTGTTAGGACGAGCGTCAGATCCCGATGAGATCGTGATCGGCGACCTTCGCGGCAAGGATGCGTAGGTGCTCGTCGGCACCACCGAGCGTGTGCTCGATGGCCACCAGTCGACTGGTGTAGTGCCCCACCGGATATTCGGCCGTCACGCCGATTCCGCCGTGCAACTGAATGGCCTCCTGGCCGATCTTGCGACCGGACCGCGAGATCTGCAGCTTCGCGCGCGACGCGATGGTCGGGTCTACGTTGCCGTCGGCCAAGGACATCGTGGCGTACAGGCTCATGCTGCGGGCGAGTTCGAGCAGCACGTACATGTCCGCCGCACGGAAGGTGAGTGCCTGGAACTTGGCCAGCGGAACCCCGAACTGCTTGCGCTGCTTGAGGTAATCGGTGGTCAACCGAAGCGCCTCTTCCATCGCACCGATCGCCTCGGCGCAGAGCGCGGCCTGCGCTCGCACCTCGGCACCGGTGATGGCCGCGGCCGCGTTCTCGGCGGTGCCGAGCGGTTCGGCTGCGACGTCGACGAATTCGATCTGCGCGGCGCGCTGACCGTCGTGGGTGGCGTACGACTTGCGCGTGAGCCCGGTCGCGTCGGCGTCGACGACGAACAGTCCTGTTCCACCGGTGGGCAGCGTCGCACTGACAACGATCACGTCTGCGCTACCACCGTGCGGAACCGGGTTCTTCACGCCGTTGATCGACCACGAGCCACCGTCCTCGGTGGCGGTGGTGGCGACCTCGACGTTGGGCCAGCGGCTACCGGATTCGTTGTGCGCGAACGCCAACATCGACGATCCCTCGGCGACGGGCGGCAGGAGCCGCGCGCGCTGATCGGCGCTGCCGAGCTCGGAGATCAACCCGCCGGGGACGAGAACGGCGTCGAGAATCGGCTCCGGTGCGAGCCGTCGTCCGACCTCGGTCATCACGGCCATGATCTCCACCGGACCGGCGTCCATCCCGCCGTCTTCCTCGCTGAACGTCAGACCCAGCAGGCCGACCTCGGCCAACTGCTTCCAGACGTCGGTGCTCCAACCCAGCTCACCGGCAACGATCTTGTTGCGCTTCTCGGTGTCGTAGGCCCGCGAGAGAACCTCACGAGTGGTGTCGCGCAGCAGCTTCTGCTCTTCGTTGAGTTCGAAATCCATGTCTTCAGATGCTCCCTTACAGTCCGAGAATCGCAGAGGCGATGATGGTGCGCTGAACCTCGTTCGAGCCGCCGTAGATCGACACCTTGCGGTAGTTGAGATAACCCGGTACCGAGCGCTGCGCCCAGCCCTCGCTCTCGATGTCCTCGCCCGCCTCGTAGGGCAGTGAGTCCGGCCCGGCAACGTCCATCAGCAATTCGGTGGTGGCCTGCTGCAGTTCCGATCCCCGCAGCTTGAGGATGGACGACGCCGGATTGGGCTTGCCGTCGTCCGAGCTCGACACCATGCGCAGCTGAGTCAGCTCGAGGGCAAGCAGTTCGTTCTCGACCTCGGCCATCTTGGCCGCGAACAGTGGATCCTCGAGCAACGTGCCGGTGCCGACCTTGGTCTGCGCCGCGTGCTTCTTCGCCTGTCCCAGATGGACTTTGGTGTGTCCGGCCCGGGCGACGCCGGTGCGCTCGTTGCCGAGCAGGAACTTGGCGTAGCTCCAGCCCTGGTTCTCCTCGCCGACGAGGTTCTCCGCCGGAACGCGGACGTTGTCGAAGAAGACCTCGTTGACCTCGACACTGCCGTCGATCAGCTTGATGGGACGCATCTCGATGCCGGGAGTGTTCAGGTCGATCAGCAGGAACGAGATGCCGGCCTGCTTCTTCGGCGCGTCCGGGTTGGTGCGCACGAGCGCGAAGATCCAGTCGGCGTACTGGCCGAGCGTGGTCCACGTCTTCTGTCCGTTGACGATGTAGTCGTCACCGTCGCGGATGGCGGTGGTGCGCAACGACGCCAGGTCCGATCCGGCCTCGGGCTCGGAGAAGCCCTGGCACCACCAGATGTCGAGGTTCGCCGTCTTGGGCAGGAATTTCTCCTTGAGCTCCTGCGAGCCGAACGTCGCGATGACCGGGCCGACCATCGAGGCATTGAACGCCAGCGGCTCGGGCACCGACGCCAACTGCATTTCGTCGAGCCAGATGTGACGCTGTACAGCGGTCCAGTCGCGGCCACCGAACTCCGCGGGCCAATGCGGCACCGCCAGGCCGTTCTCGTTGAGGATTCGCATGGTCGTGACCACCTCGTCCTTGCTCAACTCCTGACCCGTCGCACTCTTCTCGCGAATCTCGGCGGGGACCTTCGTGGTGAAGAACGTCCGCATCTCGTCACGGAACGCGGCCTCTTCTTCTGTCAGGGCAAGATTCATCGACAATCCTCCAAGCTCGTTCGCGTATCTTCGTATCGACCGTACTCCCTGGTAACTCTGGGATATTCTCCGCTCACTATGACTCTTCTGGCACTGGTTCGGCACGGTGAAACGAACTGGAATCTGCACGGGCGCCTGCAGGGCTCTTCGGACATTCCTCTCAACGACACCGGGCGAGCTCAGGCCCGCGAGGCCGGCTACGAACTCGAGTACCGGACATGGGACCACCTGGTCAGCTCCCCGCTGATCCGAGCAGCGGAAACCGCAGACATCATCGGCGCGCACCTGGGTCTGACCCGCACCGCCGAGTTCCCCGATCTGGCCGAGCGGCACTTCGGTGACGCCGAGGGCTTCACCGACTGGGACGCGTATTCCCACTGGCCGGACGGCCGGTACCCGGGCTTGGAGCCGCGTTCGAACCTGATCGTGCGTGGCGTGCGCGCCGTCGACGAGATCGCCGCGCGCTACCCGGACTCGGCGGTGATCGCCGTGGCGCACGGCGGCGTCATCCGGGCGATCTTCGACGCGATCCGGCGACGCCACTCCCCGCGCATCCTCAACGCGGGCGTCTCCACCCTCGAACACGACGGTTCGCGCTGGACCGTTCGCACCATCAACGGCATCCCGGTCTGACAGAGTTTTCCTTCATGGAGATCGAACGTCGCATCACCGAACTCGGCTTCACGTTGCCCGGGGAACCGACCGCTCCGCCCGGTTTCGAGTTCTCGTTCGAATGGGTGCGCGTGCGTGGCAACCGAGTCTTCGCCTCGGGCCATTCCCCCTTGGACCGGGACGGCACCCTGGCCGGCCCGTTCGGTGCAGTGCCGTCGCAGGTCGATCTCGATTCGGCCACCGACGCCGCACGCGACACCGCGCTGGCGCTCCTCGGCAGCGTCGCCCGGGCGATCGGCGACCTCGATCGAATCAGCGCGTGGTTGACCGTGACCGGGTCGGTCAACGCCGACCACGGCTTCACTCAGACCACCACGGTCGTCAACGGCTTCTCCGATCTGGTGCTCGCCATCTTCGGTCCGGAGATCGGTGCTCATGCCCGCACCGCACTCGGGGTGGCGGCATTGCCGATGAACAACACCGTCGTGGTGTCAGCGGAACTGGAGATCGACGGGTAGGTTTTGCTCCACTCGTACATACGGCGAAAGCGGGCGCAGATGGTGCGCAGATCGATTCTTGCTCTGGTCGCGATTCTCATCGGCATCCTCGGGTTGTCCGGCTGCAGTTCGTCCTCGCAGTCGTTGCTGGACCGGGTGCAAGACGAGGGCGTACTGGTCGTCGGCACCGAGGGCACCTACAGCCCGTTCAGCTATCAGGGCGCGGACGGACAACTCACCGGATACGACATCGACGTCATCAACGCCGTCGGAGCCGAGTTGGGCGTACGCGTCGACTTCGTGCAGACCCCGTTCGATTCGATCTTCGCCGGACTGCAATCCCAACGCTTCGACCTGATCGCCAACCAGGTCTCGATCACTCCTGCGCGCCAGTCGGCCTACGACCTGTCCACGCCGTACACGGTGTCGGAGGGCCAGATCCTCACCGCCGCAGACGACTCCACCATCACCTCTGTCGCCGACCTGGCCGGCAAGACCACCGCGCAATCGTCGACGAGCAACTGGGCCGAGGTCGCGGCGAACGCAGGCGCGAACGTCGAAGCCGTCGAGGGATTCGTTCAGGCGGTCACTCTCGTCAAGGACGGCCGCGTCGACGCCACCGTCAACGACTCCCTCGCCATCGCCGAATACCTGCAGCAGACCGGCGACACCGGCGTGAAGATCGCAGGCGAGACCGGCGACACGCCGCTGCAATCCTTCGTGGCCCGCAAGGACAGTGGGTTGATGGACGAGGTCGACACCGCCATCGACACGCTGCGCGAGAACGGCACCATCGCCGAGATATCGAACAAGTACTTCGGCAGTGATGTCGCCGCACCGACCGCCGACACCGTGGTTCCGACGAGCGACGACGCAGCGTCGACGGCACCGTCCAAAACGCAGCTCGTTCTCGACAACCTGTGGCCGATGCTCAAAGCCACTGTCACCATGACCATTCCGCTCACCGCCATCAGCTTCGTGGTCGGGCTCGTCATCGCCCTCGCGGTCGCACTGGCCCGGATCTCGTCGATCGCACCGCTCGCCGCGGTCGCCCGGTTCTACGTCTCG
>NZ_LVCU01000498.1:0-7683 GCF_001647185.1 Rhodococcus sp. EPR-147 | reverse complement strand
GGTCGCGTTCTCACTCAATGTCGGTGGCTACGCGGCCGAGGTGATCCGGGCCGCGATACTGAGCGTGCCCAAAGGGCAGTGGGAGGCCGCGCAGACCATCGGGATGGGCTACCGAACCACGTTGCAGCGCATCGTACTTCCGCAGGCACTGCGCACCGCGGTACCACCGTTGTCGAACACGCTGATCTCGCTGGTCAAGGACACCTCTCTGGCATCGACCATCCTGGTGACCGAACTGCTGCGCGTCGCACAGCTGGCAGCGGCACCGACCTTCGACTTCTTCACCCTGTATACCGTTGCGGCGCTCTACTACTGGGTGATATGCATCGTTCTCTCGTTCTTCCAAGGCAAACTCGAAGTCCGACTCGACAGGTACGTGGCCAAATGACAGACCTGCTGGAAGTATCCGCACTGAAGAAATCGTTCGGACCACTCGAGGTGTTGAAGGACATCTCGTTCACCGTGCCGTCCGGCACCGTCACTGTCATCATCGGACCGTCCGGATCCGGCAAGACCACGGTGCTGCGCACACTGAACGCACTCGACCAGGCCGACGCAGGCATCATCCGCATCGGGGACGTGTCGGTGGATTTCGCAGAATCCGTCAACGCGGCGCAGCTCCGACACTTCCGCGCTCAGAGCGGCATGGTGTTCCAGAGCCACAACCTGTTTCCACACAAGACGGTGCTGCAGAACATCATCGAGGGACCGGTGATCGTGCAGAAGCGAGCCAAGGACGACGCCATCCGTGACGCGCACGCGATCCTCGATCAGATCGGTCTCGACGCCAAGTCCGACCAGTACCCGTTCCAGCTCTCCGGCGGCCAGCAACAACGCGTCGGAATCGCCCGAGCTCTGGCCCTGCGCCCCAAGCTGATGCTGTTCGACGAGCCCACCTCGGCACTCGATCCCGAACTAGTCGGCGAGGTACTCGCCGTCATCAAAGGCCTTGCTGCGCAAGGCTGGACGATGGTGATCGTCACCCACGAAATCCGTTTCGCCCAGCAAGTCGCCGATCAGGTGCTGTTCATCGAGAACGGCGTCGTCCTCGAACGCGGCACACCGGAACAGGTGCTGGTGAACCCGACGGAGCCCCGTACCCGCCAGTTCCTGCAGCGCATATTGGCCTAGAGGGGCTGTAGAGGGGCTGCGCCCCATGTGCGCGGAACTTCGTAGCAGGGGTCGAGTTTCCACTCACCTGCGGCGAAGCCGCTCTAGAGGTGCGGCAGCACCTTGTCCAGGGTGATCGGCAGATCGCGGACTCGGACGCCGGTGGCGTTGTAGACGGCATTGCCGATGGCCGCCGAGGATCCCACCGCACCGATCTCACCGATTCCCTTGCCGCCCATCGGCGCGAGTTCGGTGTCGACTTCCTCGACCCATACGGCCTCTAGATCGGTGACGTCTGCACACGCCGGGATGTGGTACTCGGCGAGATCGTGATTGGCGAACCCGCCGAACTCGTGATCGGTGATGCCGTTCTCCATCAGCGCCATGCCGAGTCCGAACGTCATTCCGCCGATGAGCTGAGACCTGGCCAGCCGAGGATTCATCACCGCGCCGATGCCGAAGACACCGAGCATCCTGCGTACCCGCACCTCACCGGTGTCGATGTCGACCGCAACCTCGGCGAACTGGGCACCGAAAGCCATGCGCGCCAGCTCCTTCTGCCCCTCCACGTCGTCGGTGGTGTCGGCCTCGGCGGAGTTGCCCGGCTCGTACGAACCCTGAGACTTCAACGAGTGGCAGACCTTGGTGACGGCCCAGCCCCACGACGAGGTGCCCGAGGATCCACCGGCTCCCGGAGCGGTCGGCAAAGCGCTGTCGCCGAGTTCGACGGTCACGCTGTCGGCATCGACCTCGAGAGCATCGGCGGCGATCTGTCGCAGCACGGTGCGCGCGCCGGTACCGATGTCCGACGCGGCGACGGACACCGCGATCGTGCCGTCCGACTCCACTCGCGCCGACGCGGTACTCGGTGAGATCAGCACCGGGTAGCTGGCCGTCGCGACTCCCATGCCGACGAGGGTGTTGCCTTCTCGACGCTGACCGGGTGTGGAATCGCGGCGGTCCCAGCCGAACTTCTCCGCACCCTCGCGAAGGCACTGCACCACACTGCGTGAGCTGAACGGGTTACCACTGGCGGGATCGACGTCCGGCTCGTTGCGAACGCGCAATTCGATCGGATCGACACCGGTGGCCGCGGCCAATTCGTCGATGGCCGTCTCGACGGCGAACATGCCGGGCGCCTCGCCGGGTGCCCGCATCCAGCGCGGCGTTCCGACGTCCAGCTTCGCGAGACGGTGGGTGGTGCGACGGTTGGGGGCCGCATAGATGTGCCGAGTCGATTCCGACGTCTGCTCGCAGAACTCGAAGATCGTGCTGGTCTGCTGGAACGAATCGTGCGTGATCGCCTGCAGTACACCGGTCGAATCAGCGCCCAGACGAACGTGATTGAGCGTCGGCGTGCGATACCCGACGACGTCGAACAACGCCTGCCTCGGCAGCACCAATTTCACGGTGCGGCCGGTGGCTCGCGCGGCCATCGCAGCGAGGATCGCATTGGGCCGAGTGCTTCCCTTGGCTCCGAATCCGCCGCCGACGTTCTCGGCGATCACGCGAACGTTCTCGGGCTCCAGTCCGAACGCCGTGGCGAGATCGCCCTGCACACCAGACGGTGCCTGCGTCGAGTCCCACAGCGTCAGAACGCCGTCGGCCCACTGCGCCGTGGTGGCATGCGGCTCCATCGGACTGTTGTGCATCGGCGCGGTGGAATACCAGTTGTCGACGACATGCTCGGCGGTCTGCAGCGCCGCATCGGGCTCCCCGATCGTCACGTCGGTCGGAAAGCCTGCATTGACGGACTCGGGTCCGTAGAGCGAGCCGTGCTCGGCCGTCAACGTGTTGTCGGGTGAACGGACATCGGTGTACTGCACGTGCACTCGGGCTGCGGCGGCGCGGGCGTCCTGAAGAGTATCGGCCACGACGACGGCCACGATCTGACCGCGGTACGCGACGGTGTTCGACTGCAGGACATGCAGTTCGGCGTCCTCGACCTCACCCAGCTTCTCCGCGTTGCGGTGCCAGACGACCGCATGCACCGAGGGGTCGTGGTCCAGTTCGACTCGTTCGACCGTGCCCGCGGGAACTGTCGCGGGCACGTACCACGCGTACAGCTGCCCGACGGCCGGCGGTTGCTCGGCGGCGTACCGAGCCCGGCCGGTGACCTTCGCGATCGACTCGGTGCGCTGAATCGGTTGTCCGATCGATGCAGTCATGACCGGTCTCCCGACACTGTGAGTTCCGCCAAGGTGCGGGTGACGAGGTTGGTCACCAGTGGGATCTTGAACACGTTGTCGCGCAACGGTTCCGCCGCGTCGAGTTCCAACGCGATGGCCCGCCGGAACGACGCCTCCTCGGCGGCCGCGCCGAGCAGCGTGTGCTCGGCCGTACGAGCCCGCCACGGCTTGTGCGCCACACCGCCCAGCGCGATCGACACCCCGCGCACGATTCCGTCCTCGACATCGAGAGTGGCGGCGACCGAGGCGATCGCGAAGGCGTAGGACTGCCGGTCTCGCACCTTGCGGTAGGTGGAGACGGTGCCGTCCGCCGGTGCCGGTATCTCGATGGCCGTGACGAGTTCGTCCCGCGCGACCGTATTGTCGCGCTCGGGCGCGTCGCCGGGGAGCCGATAGAAGTCATCGATAGCGAGGGTGCGCTCTCCGTCGACTCCCCGCACGACCACACGTGCGTCGAGAGCGGACAGCGCGACCGCCATGTCGGAGGGATGCGTCGCCACGCAGGCCTCCGAGGCCCCGAGGATGGCAAGGTTGCGGTGCTCACCGGTCCGGGCCGGGCAGCCCGACCCGGGTTCGCGCTTGTTGCACGGCTTCGATGCATCCATGAAGTACACGCACCGAGTGCGCTGGAACAGGTTCCCGCCGGTGGTGGCCATGTTGCGCAACTGACCCGAGGCACCGGCCAGCACCGCCCGCGAGAGCACCGGATAACGCTGACGCACCACCGGGTGCACCGCGAGATCACTGTTGCTCACGCCGGAACCGACACGAAGCGAGCCGTCGTCGGATACATCGATGTCGTGCAACGGAAGTCGCGTCACGTCGATCAGCGTCGTCGGGCCCACGACTCCGAGCTTCATCAGGTCCACGAGGTTGGTTCCCCCGCCGAGCAGCATCGCGTTCTCGTTCTCGGCGAGGCGGGCCACGGCGTCGTCGACTGCGGTGGCTGCGTCGTACTCGAAGGTCTTCACGACGCGTCCCGTACGGCCGACACGATATTGCAGTAGGCACCGCAACGACAGAGGTTGCCGCTCATACGTTCTCGTATTTCGTCGGGATCGAGTTCGACGTCGGCACCCTCGATGTCCTCGGTGACCGCGCTGGGCCATCCCTGCTTGGCCTCTTCGATCACCGCGACCGCCGAACAGATCTGCCCGGATGTGCAGTACCCGCACTGGAACGCGTCGCGATCCACGAAGGCCTGCTGCACGGGGTGCAGGGTGTCGCCGTCGGCCAACCCCTCGACCGTGGTGATCTCACGATCCTGCTGCGCCACTGCGAACGTCAGGCAGCTGTTGATCCGCCGTCCGTCCACCAGCACCGTGCAGGCCCCGCACTGCCCGTGGTCACACCCCTTCTTGGCACCGATCAGGTCCAGGTTCTCGCGGAGAGCGTCGAGCAGGGTGGTTCGGGTATCGCAGTCGAAAGCGCGGTCGGTCCCGTTGACACGGAGAGTGACGTTGGTCATGCACGGGCGGATACCCGCGGCCTCGGCCACCAAACGCTCGCGCTGGGGTCGTGCGTGGAAACTCGTAGTGGGCTACGAAGTGCCGTGCACGTGCGCTAGCGCCGCCCCTTGTACTTCCCGCCACCGCTGCGTCCGGGAGGACCGGAATCGGGTTGCAGCTGGATCAGTACGCCACTGATGCGGGTGCGGCGCAACGCCTCGACGGTCTCGTCGGCGAGGTCGGCCGGCAACTCCACCAACGAGTGATCGGGCCGAATGCTGATATGGCCGAAGTCGCTTCGGCGCAGACCGCCCTCGTTGGCGATGGCGCCGACGATCGCTCCCGGGGCGACGTGATGCCGCTTGCCGACGCTGATGCGGTAGGTCGCCATCTCCTGGCCGGTCTTGCGGTGGTGCGAGCTGGCCGCGTCCTCGTCGAACGTGCGCGGTGGTCTCGGTTCGCGAGGCTCGCGCGGTGCCCGCGGCGGGGCGGGCGGCTCGGGCTTGAGCAAGAACGCTTCGCCGTCGCGGGACTGAATGGCCAGCGCGGCTGCGATGTCGACCAAGGGGACGTCGTGCTCGCGCTCGTAGTCCTCGATGAGACGACGGAACAGCGCCAGGTTCTCGTTGCCCAGGCTCTCGGTGATGGAGTCCTTGAACTTGGTCACGCGCTGCGCGTTGACGTCGTCGACGCTCGGCAGCTGCATCTCGGTGATCGGCTGACGCGTCGCACGCTCGATGGCCTTGAGCAGGTGCCGCTCGCGCGGTGCGACGAACAGCAGTGCCTGACCGGCGCGACCCGCTCGGCCGGTACGACCGATGCGGTGCACGTAGGACTCGGTGTCGTGCGGGATGTCGTAGTTGATGACGTGCGAGATGCGGTCGACGTCGAGACCACGGGCAGCCACGTCGGTGGCCACCAGAATGTCGATCTGACCGTTCTTCAGTTGACCGATGGTGCGCTCACGCTGAGCCTGCACGATGTCGCCGTTGATCGCCGCGGCCGAGAAGCCCCGCGCACGCAACTTCTCGGCGAGCTCCTCGGTGGCCTGCTTGGTGCGCACGAACATGATCATCGCCTCGAACTCTTCGACCTCGAAGATTCGAGTCAGTGCTTCGAGCTTGCGCTGATGGGCCACCTGGACGTACCGCTGGGTGATGTTCGGTGCCGTCGACGTCTTGGTCTTGACGGTGATCTCCACCGGATCGTGCAGGTACTGCTTGGAGATCTTGCGAATCGCGGCAGGCATCGTGGCCGAGAACAACGCGACCTGCTTGTACTCCGGGGTATCGGAGAGGATGCGCTCGACGTCCTCCTGGAAACCCATCTTGAGCATCTCGTCGGCCTCGTCGAGCACCAGGTACTCGAGCCCGGACAGGTCGAGGGTGCCCTTCTCGAGATGGTCGATGACGCGGCCGGGAGTACCGACGATGATCTGTGCGCCCTTGCGCAGACCGGAGAGCTGAATGCCGTACGCCTGACCGCCGTAGATCGGCAGGATGTGCAGACCTGGAATGTGGGTGGCGTACTTGCCGAACGCCTCGGCGACCTGGAGCGCCAGCTCACGGGTCGGGGCCAGTACCAGGGCCTGCGGCACCCGACGCGAGACGTCGAGACGCGAGAGGATCGGCACCGCGAACGCGGCGGTCTTGCCGGTTCCGGTCTGCGCGAGTCCGACGACGTCGTTGCCCGCCATCAGCGGCGGAATGGTGGCCGCCTGAATGGGCGACGGGCTCTCGTAGCCGACATCGCGGAGGGCCTTCAGGACCCGCTCGTCGATCCCGAGGTCGGCGAAGGTGATGTCGTCGCCCGCTGGAACGGCGGACTCCTGCGGGGGCGAATTCGTCTCGTCGGACGTCACGGCGGCATCCTGTTCAGTTTCTGAAGTGCTCATATGTCGCACGAGTTTAGTACCTGCTCGGGCCCTGCGAACCCTTCTACGCTGATCAGGTGACGAAAACGGTCACGACGGCCTGCGGTGCGAGCGGCCTCACACCGGCGACCCCACACCCGAACGCGACTGCGGACGGTTAAGTTGTACCCCGAGTCACACTCAACTCCCCCGGACTCGCGGCAAAGTCGACAAACCGGACACCCCGGATGGTGCGCCACGGCCTCGAATGTGATGAAATGCACAACTACCACGCTATTTTTCCGTAAGGGGTCCAGCAGTGCGCGAATATTCTGTGCCGGCGTCGTTCACCATTCCTGACGACGCATCCATGGCCGACACCGTCTACAGGTACGAGAAGGAATCGCCCAACTTCGTACCCTTCCAACGTCTGGTGAACGGCAACTGGACCGATGTCACCGCAGCTCGCTTCGCGACCGAGGTCGCGGCAGCAGCCAAGGGACTGATCGCCTCCGGTATCGAACTCGGCGACCGTGTCGCGATCCTCAGCGCGACGCGCTACGAGTGGGTCGTCCTCGATTACGCCATCTGGTCCGCAGGTGGCTGCACCGTCGCGATCTACGAGACCTCCTCCGCCGACCAGGCGCAGTGGATTCTCGAGGACTCCGCCACCAAGTTGCTCGTCGTCGAGACCGCAGCGCACGCCTCGAACCTCAAAGAGGTCACCGAGGGTGCCAAGGATCTGCGTGAGGTCCTGCAGATAGACGCCGGAGCCATCGACGAGCTGACCACCCGCGGAGCCTCGGTCAGCGACGAGGAACTGCATGCACGACGCCATCAGGTCAGCGCGGCATCGCCCGCGACCCTGATCTACACCTCGGGCACCACCGGACGGCCCAAGGGCGTTCAGCTCACGCACGCCAACTTCTACGCCGAGGTGCAGGCCACCCAGATCGCGCTGCACGACTCGATGAAGGAGGGCAACCGCACACTGATGTTCCTCCCGATGGCGCACGTGTTCGCCCGCGCCGTCTCGTTCGGCTCGTTCGAGTCCAAGGTCACTGTCGGACACACCTCGGACGTG
>NZ_LVCU01000497.1:0-9970 GCF_001647185.1 Rhodococcus sp. EPR-147 | reverse complement strand
AGCAGAAGGCACACGACGGCGGCAAGGGTTCCATCTTCGACAAGGCCGCCGCGACGGCCATCGAGTGGAGCGAGGCCCAGGAGAAGGGCGGAGCCGGGCTGGTTCTGAACCTCAAGCACACGGTGTTCGACAAGCTCGTGTACTCCAAGCTGCGCGCCGCACTCGGCGGCAACTGCACCCGCGCGGTGTCCGGTGGTGGACCTCTCGGTGCCCGCCTCGGCCACTTCTTCCGCGGTGCGGGCGTCCCGGTCTACGAGGGCTACGGCCTGACCGAGACCAGCGCGGCCATCACCGTCAACACCACCAAGGAACAGCGCGTCGGCACCGTCGGCAAGCCCATCGACGGTCACTCGGTGAAGGTCGCCGAGGACGGCGAACTGCTGCTCAAGGGACCGGTCGTGTTCAGCGGCTACTGGCACAACGAGAAGGCCACCTCCGAGGCCATCGTCGACGGCTGGTTCCACACCGGCGACCTCGGTGCCATCGACCAGGAAGGCTACGTCTCGATCACCGGCCGCAAGAAGGAGATCATAGTGACCGCGGGTGGCAAGAACGTCGCCCCCGCAGTGCTCGAGGACGCCCTCCGCGCGAACGCGATCATCAGCCAGTGCCTCGTCGTGGGCGACGCCAAGCCGTTCATCGGTGCGCTCATCACCCTCGACCCGGAGGCACTGCCGGGCTGGCTCGAGCGGCACAACCTGTCCGCGGACATTCCGTTCTCCGAATTGTCCAAGAATCCCGAGATGGTCGCCGAGATCGACAAGGCCGTCGCCGAGGCCAACAAGAAGGTCTCGAACCCGGAGCAGATCAAGAAGTACACGATTCTCGAGAACGACTTCACCGTCGAAACCGGTGAGCTCACCCCGACGATGAAGCTCAAGCGCAACATCATTCATGCCGAGCGCGGCAGCGACATCGAAGCCATCTACTCGTAGATCGACCACAAGAGAACGGGCCCGGCGCGATCCTCGCGCCGGGCCCGTTCTTTTTGTTTGTCAGGACATGTGGTCGTCGAGGAATTCCGCCACCACCGACGTCACCTGCAAGTGGATCTTCTCGTGCAGCAGGTCGTGGCCACCGTCCTCGAATTCGCGCAGGGACGCGTCGGGAACGCCGCCGATCCACTCGCGCACCGCATCGACCGGAGCCAGACGATCGTCCACGCCGTGCACGGCCAGCAGCGGAATGACGTTGTCGGCGAGATCGGTGACCGAGCCGGTCACCGACTTGGGTGTTCCGCACAGTACGGCGCACTGCACCGCCTCCGGATGCGCACCGAGGGCTGCGATGGCCGTCGCCGCGCCCAACGAATGACCCATCAGTGCGAACGACAACTCCGGGTGTTCGGCCTCGGCGATCTCGAGCAACTGCAGCGCGTTCTGCGCGAGTGCGGGAATCTGAGCGGCGTCCGTCAACTCACCTTCGGTGAGGCCGTGGCCCACGTGATCGACCGCCCACACATCGACTCCGCGTCCGTTGAGGACGCGAGCGAAACGGTGATAATGGCCGCTGTTCTGGCCGAGACCGTGCAGAAAAACGAGACCGAAACGAGCATCGGGGACAGTCCAGTTTCGGTAGTGGACCGCGCCGGTGGCTCCGTCGAAAAAAGGCATTCGATCATTTTGCCTCCTCGCGACGGCATCCGCGCGCAACGTGACCGGTACCGCTCGCGGCGGTGACTAGGGTGGGCGCGTGTTCCTCATCGGCGATCGCGTCATCTACAGCGCCAGCGACCTCGCCGCGGCAGCGTCGTGCGAATTCGGACTGCTGCGCCGACTCGACGGCCTCACCGGTCTGATCCCGCGGGCCACCGCCGAGCCGGATCCGATGCTGGACCGCACCTCTGCACTCGGATTCGAGCACGAACGCCGTCAACTCGAGACATTCCAGCAGCGGTTTCCCGGCGGTGTCCTGACGATGGACCGACCGGGACGCACCGCGCAGGAAATGGCCGACGCGGCCTGGGCGACGTTCACCGCCCTGACCTCCCGCACACCCGTGGTCTATCAGGCCACCTTCTTCGACGGCCGATTTCTCGGATTCTGCGACTTTCTGGTGGCCGAGGGCGATCGGTACGCCGTGTACGACACCAAGCTGTCGCGGCACGCGAAGGTGTCGGCCCTGCTGCAGCTGGCAGCCTACGCGGACGCGCTCCGGGCCGGCGGGATCGTCCCGAGCGACGAGGTGCACCTGATGCTCGGCGACGGCAGCGACTCCGCGCACTCGCTCGCCGAGATCCTGCCGGTCTACCGACAATCCAGGGAACACCTGCAACACATCCTCGACGAGCACCACGCCGAGGGGACCGTCGTCGACTGGTTCGACTCGCGCTACTCCGGCTGCGGACAGTGCGAGGCCTGCACGGCCGAGGTGGAACAGCACCGCGACCTGGTTCTGGTCGCAGGCATGCGCGCGAGCACCAGGGACAGACTGCTCGACGCCGGCATCTCGACGGTCGACGAACTGGCTGCATCGACCGGAAGCGTGGACGGCATGTCGTCTCGCACGGTCACGAATCTGCGAGCTCAGGCCGCGCTGCAGGTTCGTCAGGAACGCAGCGGCGACGCCGAGTTCGAGATCTTCGACGCCGACGCCCTCGGTGTGATCCCCGAGCCCGATCCGGGCGACATCTTCTTCGACTTCGAGGGCGACCCACTGTGGGCCGAGGCCGGCAGTGCCGAATGGGGACTCGAGTATCTGTTCGGTGTCTACACCGCCGACGGCGACTTCCTCCCGTTCTGGGCGCACGATCGCGCGCAGGAACGCCGCGCCCTGATCGACTTCCTCGACTACGTGACCACCCGTCGCGCCGCCTACCCGAACATGCACGTCTACCACTACGCGCCGTACGAGAAGACCGCGCTACTGCGCCTCGCCGGACGCTACGGAGTGGGTGAGGACGCAGTCGACGACCTACTGCGGGACGACGTTCTGGTGGACCTCTACCCGATCGTGCGATCTGCGGTGCGCATCGGAGCCAGGTCGTACAGCATCAAGAAGCTCGAACCCCTGTACATGCCTGCAGCCCGCGACGGGGACGTCACCGATGCGGCCGCGTCGATCGTCGAATACGCGAACTGGTGCGATCTACGAGACCAGGGCAAGGACGCCGAGGCTGCTGCGCTCCTCGCCGATATCGCCGAGTACAACCGCACCGACTGCGAATCGACGCTGCGACTGCGGAATTGGTTGCTGGGGCGCGCGTCGGACGCCGGTTTGCACCCGCGGGCTCGGCAGCATCTCGAACTCGAAGACGGTGCGACGGACACCGCGAGCCCGCTGGAGCTCGAACTCGCCGACTACGCCGGTCTGCCGTGGGAGCGCACCTCGACGCAGCAGGCCGTCGCATTGTTCTCCGGTTCCATCGGCTACCACCGACGCGAGCGAAAGCCGTTCTGGTGGGCGCACTTCGATCGGCTCACTCACCACTTGGACGAGTGGGCCGACGCAGCCGACGTGCTGAAGGTCGAGCGCGCCGAGCTGGTGCACGACTGGATGAAGACTGCACCGAAGCAACGGGTCCTGCGACGACAGCTCAAGCTGTTGGGGCATCTGAGCAGCGGCGTCCTGTCGAGCTCGAAGGTCAAGCTGCTCTACGACAACCCGGCCCCGGAGGGATTACCGAAACAGCAGCCGACCCATCGCGCGACCACGACGGTCGAGATCGTGGAGGCGGGCTACGAGGGCACCCTCGACATGGTGGTGGTGCAGGAGAACCTGCGCAAGGGAGTGGACGAGTACCCCGACTTTCCCGTCGCCACCGCACCCGAGCCGCCCCCGGCCACCAAGTATCTGGAGCAGGCGATCGTTGCCGTCGCGGCCGAGGTCCACGCCGCGCTGCCGCACCTTCCGCGCACGGCCGTCGCCGATCTGCTGACACTCTCGCCGCCCCGAACCCGTTCCGGCACCGGACTTCCCGAGGTGCACGCCGGCGACTACGCGGCGGCCGCCACGGCGGCACTGCTCGATCTGGACCGGTCGTACGTTGCCGTACAGGGACCACCCGGGACGGGGAAGACGTACACCGCTGCGCGGGTCATCGCCGAGTTGGTCGATGTCCATCACTGGCGGGTCGGGGTGGTGGGCCAGTCGCATCACGTGGTGAACAATCTGCTGGACACGATTGTTCAGGCCGGAGTCGACCCGGGTCGGGTGGGTAAGAAAGCCCCGACCGCCCACACCGTCGTCGACCCGGCGGAGTACTCCCGCTTCGTCACCGAGGCCGAGGACGGCTGCGTCATCGGCGGTACCGCCTGGGACTTCTCCAACCCCGGCCGCATTCCGCCCGAGTCGCTCGATCTGCTGGTCATCGACGAGGCCGGGCAGTTCTCGCTGGCCAACACCATCGCCGTCTCGGTGTCCGCACGCAACCTGCTGCTGCTCGGCGACCCGGCACAGTTGCCGCAGGTCAGCCAGGGCACCCACCCCGAACCCGTGGACGAGTCGGCTCTGGGTTGGATCACCAACGGTCACCCGACCCTGCCCGCCGACCGAGGGTACTTCCTGGCCACGACGTGGCGGATGCATCCCGATCTGTGCGCGCCGGTCTCGGCACTGTCCTACGAGGGCAAGCTCGAGTCCAACCGTGCTGTGACACAAGCACGTTCACTGGAGTCGCTCGAACCCGGCCTGCACGTCGTCTACCTCGACCACCACGGCAACTCCACCGACTCGGTGGAGGAAGCCGACGAGATCGTCACTCACGTGCAGAAGCTGCTGGGCCGACTGTGGAGCGACCCGCAATCCTTCGAGGGTGCGCGGCCCATGGACCAGGGCGACTTCCTGGTCGTCGCGGCCTACAACGCGCAGGTGGCCGTCATCGCCCTGCGACTCGCGGCAGCGGGACTCGACGAGGTCTCGGTGGGCACCGTCGACAAGTTCCAAGGACGACAGGCACCGGTGGTGTTGATCTCGATGGCCGCGTCGGCAATCGAAGACGTGCCACGGGGCATGGAATTCCTGTTGTCCCGCAACAGACTCAACGTCGCCGTCTCGCGTGGCCAGTGGGCGGCGATACTGGTCCGGTCGCGGGCACTGACCCGGTACCTGCCGTCGACCCCGGCCGGACTGGTCACCCTCGGCACTTTCATGAGCCTGTGCGAGAACGGAATTCAGCCGAACGCCATGCCCTCACCACGATAGGTGGGGACCGCCTCGACGGACCCGTCGGCGTGTACCAGATGCAGGGTGTCGAATCGCTCGCACAGCTCGCCGGCCTTGGCATGCCGGAACCAGACGCGATCACCGATCCTGATCTCTCCCGCTCCGCTCACCGGAGTCTGCACCTCGCCCGCGCCTTCGTTGCGCAGCAACTTCAAACCGGACGTCACCACGCCCCTGGCCTTTCTCGACCACGCGATCGGCCGCGGGGACCTCGACGTCGACGCCGGGCCCGACGCGATGTAGCCACCGCCGAACAGCGTCGCGATCTGTGGCGTCGGCTTGCGCACCGCGGGCAACGCGAAGAACAGCGAGGGCTCGGCCGAGAACGCGCGATACCGATCGACGAGCGTCGGCGCGAACAGACCCGATCCCGCGGTCACCTCGGTGACGACCGGATCGGCCGCCGAGAACTCGATCGACCCGGTCCCGCCACTGTTGACGATCTCGATCCGGCCGACTGCCGCGGTCACGGCCTCGACCACCGCCGTTCTGCGCGTGGAGATCTCACGAGACGACAGCGACTTCATCCATTCCACCGCGAGATTGGCGTCGGGCACACCGGCGATCTGCGCCTCGTAGAACATCAGCCCGACTACTCGGAACCCCCGCGCCTGCGCCGCCCGCGCGAAGGCGGCGACCTGCTCGGGTTCGCGCAGCGGCGAACGTCTGACACCTATGTGCAGCGGCCCGATCCGCAGCGAGGCATCGACGTCGAGACAGATACGGGGCTTGAGAAGATCGCTGGCGGTGGCGTCGCGCACGATGTCCAGCTGTGCGACGTCGTCGACCATCAGCGTGATGCGCCCCGACAGAACACGATCGTTGACGACCTCGGCGAGGGCGGTGCGGTCGACCGTCGGGTACCCCATCAGGATGTCCTCGACGCCGTGGCGTGCCAACCAGATCGCCTCACGCAGGGAGTACGCCATGACCCCGCTCACGCCGTCGGCCGCGAGCACCCGCTCCAAAACCGCCCGGGACCGAACCGACTTGCTCGCGATCCTGATCGGCACTCCGTCCGCCCGTGCTCGCAGCGCCGCAGCATTGGCATCGAGGGCCGCCAGATCGACTGCAGCCAATGGTGATTCGAGCCCTTCGGTGGCAGCGGCGATACGGGACAGTGGTGTCGTGTCGGTGGTTGCGACACCGGCGATCGAACTCATGCGGCTCATTCCTTTGTCGTTGCCAGGTCCGAACAGTCAAACACTCCACAGCCGAGAAGTCCCGGCGAGCATTCAGCGGTCCTGAGCCTTGGCCGCTATCAGACCCGACAGGTCGTCGATCTGCGCCAGCACCTCGAGATCGTCGCCGTCGACCAACCATCGCAGCACGAGGCCGTCGAGGGTGGCCATCCCGAAACGCGCGATCGACGCCACCGGCTCCAGCCATCGCGTCCCGGTGTGGGCGGAACACTTCTCGAAGAACAACCGGGCCTCGGAGTCCCGGATTCGGTACTGCCCACTGGCGATCTCGGCGGCCGTGGCGGACCCGAGCGCACGATGGCGCAGCAAGTAGGTCTTGATCTCGTACGCGAGCAACTGCCGACCCGGTGACTTCTCGATCAGCAACCACACCGCGCTCAGACCGCCGTGCACCAGCTCGCGCAGACCACGGACACCCGGGAGTTCGCGCGTGCCCACCGCGCTGTCCAACGCGGCATGCAGAATCTCGGTGACGTCGACGATGAGGTGCTCCCCCATCGCGATCACCAGATCCTGCTTGGTCTCGAAGTGGTACTGCACGATGCCCTTGGTGACGTCGGCGTGCTCCGAGAGAGCACGCACGGTCAGAGACTCGATGCCGACCCGCTCCGCGACATCGATCGCAGACTGCACCAGTTGTGCGCGCCGCACATCAGCGGGCAGCCTCGATTGCATCACCCGATCCTAGGGCGCAGACGAGTTCTGTGCCTCCGATTGACCCACGGGAGTGGAGCCTGCGGAATGACCTTCGGTTTGAGCAGTGCGATAGTGATTCGATGATCGAGCGGTCGTGGCAGAACTGGGCGGGCAACCAGCATGCGTATCCGGTGCATCGAGCCGAGCCTTCATCGGTGGACGAGTTGCGTGCGATTCTGCGGGATGCCGTCGAACGATCTCGGACGGTGCGGTGCGTCGGAGCGGGCCACTCGTTCACTCCGATCGCGGTCACCGACGGCGTTCAGATCAGCCTGGATTCGCTGCGCGGGATCGAATCGGTGGTGCGCGAGGACGACGGTTCCGCCCGGGTGACTGTGCTCGCAGGCACTCGGCTGCGCGATCTGACCGCGCGGTTGTGGGACCTCGGCCTGGCCATGACCAACCTCGGCGACATCGACGAACAATCGATTGCCGGAGCCATCTCCACGGGCACTCACGGAACCGGAGCCCGCTTCGGCGGCATCGCGACTCAGGTGTACGCGCTAGAGCTGATGACCTCGGACGGCCGGCTCGTTCGGTGCTCTCGCGAGGAGAACACGGAACTGTTCGACGCGGCCCGCGTCGGGCTCGGTGCGCTCGGCGTGATCACCCGAGTCACGCTCGAATGCGTTCCGGCCTTCGCCCTCCGGGCCGTCGAGGAGCCGTCGACGCTCCGGGCGACGCTCGCCGATCTCGATGCGATCGTGGCAGGCGTCGACCATTTCGAGTTCTACTGGTTTCCGCACACCGACCGGGTGCTGACCAAACGCAACACCCGCCTGCCCGGCGACGCTGCGCTGCGTCCGCTGGGAAAGGTGCGGTCGTATCTCGACGACGAATTGCTGTCCAACACGGTGTTCGAGGGCCTCAACCGTGTGGTGACGCGGGTGCCTGCCCTGATTCCGCGCCTCAACTCGGTGTCGGCCCGGGCGCTGTCGGCCCGTGAGTACACCAATCGTTCGTACCGGGTGTTCTCGTCGTCGCGGACCGTCAAGTTCGTCGAGATGGAATATGCCGTGCCTGCAGCCGAGATCGGCGGGGTGCTGCGCGAGGTGGATCGCTGGCTCGGGCGGTCTACGCACTCCATCGCGTTTCCCGTCGAAGTGCGCTTCGCCGCCCCCGACGACATCTGGCTCTCCACCGCGTACGGACGCCCGACGGCCTACATCGCCGTGCACCAGTACCACCGGCGAGATCACCGCGAGTACTTCGACGCCGTCGAGGCCATCTGCCGCAGCGTCGGCGGCAGGCCACACTGGGGCAAACTGCATTCCCTCGACGGCGACGAGCTGCGCGATACCTACGAACACTTCGACGACTTCCTGCGTGTTCGGGATGCGATGGACCCGATGAAGCTGTTCGGCAGCAGATACCTCGAGCGTCTGCTGTCCTGAGCGGCCGACCGGTGTAGCGCTGCGCGCAATCTTTGCTCCACTCCTGCGACCGTCGAGTGGGTTTCCCCAGGCCAACGGGTCGAGTGGAGTGTCCCGTGCGCGCAGCCACTCCCCGCACGCTTACATTGGAACGAGTGAGCACAGGAAAACGCGCGCTGTCCGGCATCGTCGCCGCCGGGGTGGTCCTCGGCGTCGGTGAATTGATCGCCGTACCCATCGGACCCAACTCGTCACCGCTGACCGCCGTCGGGTCCTCGGCCGTCGACAACAGTCCGGCCCCGATCCGTGAATGGGCCATCGACACGTTCGGCACCTCCGACAAGCTCGCCCTGTTCATCGGCATGGCAGTGGTGATCGGAGCGATCGCCGCGGCGGCAGGCATCGCCCGCAAGCCGATCGGTGCCGTGGTGTTCGCCGCACTGGGCTTCGTGGGCGTACTCGCGGCAGTGACCCGACCCGACGCGACGGCCCTCTACGCAGTCCCGACCATCGGCGGCGTCATCGTCGGCATCGTCGTGCTGCACGCCCTCATCGGTGCCGCCGCGCCTGCGACCGAGGGAATGAACCGACGCAGCTTCCTCACTCTCGCCGCCGGTGCCGCGGTACTCGGCGTCGTCGCCGGAACAGCCGGACGGATGCTCACCTCCGCCCGCGCCGTCACCGCCGATCGACTCGGCTTCATGCTGCCCACGCCGACGCCGCAACCCCCGATACCGGCCGGGGCTGACCTGCAGATCGACGGCCTCGCGTCGTACATCACCCCGAACGACGACTTCTACCGCATCGACACCGCGTTGGTCGTGCCGCGCGTGGCGTCCGAGGACTGGTCGCTGCGCATCCACGGCATGGTGGACCGCGAGATCGAGCTGACGTTCGCCGACCTCGCCGAGCGCCAGGCAGTGGAGAAGACGGTCACGTTGACCTGCGTGTCCAATATCGTCGGCGGCGACCTCGTGGGCAATGCGACGTGGATCGGCTACCCGCTCAAGGACATTCTCGAAGAGGCAGGCATCTCCCCCGACGCCGACATGGCCCTGTCGTCGAGCAGCGACGCCTTCACCGCGGGCACTCCCCTCGAGGTTCTGCTCGACGGCCGCGACGCCCTCCTGGCCGTCGGGATGAACGGTGCACCGCTGCCCGTCGAGCACGGCTACCCGGCCCGGCTCGTCGTCCCCGGTCTGTACGGATACGTCTCGGCGACCAAGTGGGTCACCGACATCGAGATCACCCGCTTCGACCGCGCGACGGCACACTGGACCGACCGAGGTTGGGGCGAACGCGGACCGATCAAGACGGCCTCGCGGATCGACACCCCGCAATCGGGCAGTTCCGTGCCGGCCGGACAGACGGTGATCGCCGGAGTGGCGTGGGACCAGCACACCGGAATCGACGGCGTGGAAGTGCAAGTGGACGAGGGCAACTGGGTGCCGGCCACGCTGTCGGAGGAGTACTCCAAGGACACCTGGCGGCAATGGACGGTCGAGCTCGACCTACCCGCGGGGCCGCATTCGATCC
>NZ_LVCU01000496.1:0-4944 GCF_001647185.1 Rhodococcus sp. EPR-147 | reverse complement strand
ATCTCGGTGACGGCGAGTTGATCTAGACAGTCACGAAGCTCGCGCGGATCGAGTTCTCGGCCAACACGTTTCGCTCCTGCAAGGTCAACCCCATACCTGCTTCGAGGGCAGCGAAATTGTCGTCGACGTAGCCGCCGAAGTAGGCGGGATCGTCCGAGTTGATCGACACCGACAGGCCCCGCTCGAGCATCTGTCGCAGCGGCAGCTGCTCGACAGTGTCGATCACCTTGAGCCGGACGTTGGACAGTGGGCATACCGTGAGCGGAATCTGTTCCTCGACAAGACGATTCACCAGCGCCTCGTCTTCGAGGCACCGCACCCCGTGGTCGATGCGCTCGACCTTCAGCAGATCCAGTGCCTGCCAGATGTAGTCGGGTGGACCTTCCTCACCGGCATGGGCGACGACGTGCAGACCCTCGGCGCGGGCCTTGGCGAACACGTCGACGAAGAGCGATGGCGGGTAGCCCACCTCTGCGGAATCGAGGCCGAGACCGATGATCGGGGCCTGCATGGCCAACAGATCGTCCAACAGCTGATTGGCATGCAGCACCGGCTTGTCCCGCAGGATCGACGCGATCAACCCACTGGTGACACCGAATTCGCGCTCGCTGGACGCACAGGCGTCGGCCAATCCCTCGACGACGGCCGCGAGCGGGACACCGCGCTCGGTGTGCGCCTGCGGATCGAAGAAGATCTCCGCGTGCGTCACCCCGGCCTGCGCGGTGCGGCGGAAGTAGGCCCGGGCGAGATCGGCGAAATCCTCGGCAGTGCGCAGCACGGCCATGTTCGCGTAGTACAGATCCAGGAACGACTGCAGGTCGCTGAACTCGTATTTCGCCCGCAGTTCATCGATGTCGTTGTACGGCAGCGACAATCCGTTGCGCTCGGCAAGATCGAATATCAGCGGAGGTTCGAGCGACCCTTCGATGTGCAGGTGCAGTTCGGCCAGCTGATCAGTACTCACTCACCCGATGCTACTTGCCCGTGTACGTCGCCTTCCCCGGGCCGACCTCGAGGAAGCTCTTCACCGCACCCCGCAGATCCTCGGTCTCGAACAGTGCTCCGGAGACCTCCGAAGTGATCTCGTCCGCATGGGCCACGCCGCCCGAACGCCACGCTGCCACAATCTGTTTCGTGGCCGCATGCGCGACGGTGGGGCCGTCGGCCAGTCGATGTGTCAGCGCCAGCGCAGCGGCATCGACGTCGTCGTGGATCTGATTGACCACGCCCCACTCCTTCAGCGTCTGCGCGTCGTACAGATCACCGGTCATGACGAGCTCGCGAGCTCGACCCGAACCGGCCCGCTCGGCGAGGCGCTGCGGTCCGCCCATCGACGGTGTCAGACCGACGACGGTCTCGACCAGACCGAACTTGGCCTTGGGACCGGCGAGAATGATGTCGCACGCCAGCGAGATCTCGAACGCCGCCGTGAGCGTCAAACCGTGCGCGGCGTAGATCACCGGGCAGGGCAACGCCTCGAGCGGATGGGCGATCTGTGCGAACAATCCACGCCACAGATCGGCACCCTGCGCAGCGGACAGACCATCGAAGACGTGCACGTCGACGCCCGCAGAGTTCACCTTGCCCTCGGCGCGCAACAACACCGCCCGCGGAGGTCGCGCGACGAGATCGGCAACGTTCGCGGCAACCGCGTCGAACATGGCCTGATCGAACAGGTTGAGCGGACCGTGGTCGAAGGTGAGGACGGCGAGCTCGGCGCCTGCCGCGGTGGTCGATCGAACGAGCGAAGTGGGTGCGTCAGCCATGGTTCGCATAGTGCCACACCGGTCCGGGACGGTTGTTACCAACGAGTATTGTTCGCTGATAACTCACCGTTACCGAGAGGAACAGATAGATGAAGCGCAGCTTGTTCGAGGCCGATCACGAGGACTTCCGCGCGTCGGTACGCGAATTCGTCACCCGGACCATCACACCGGTCGAGGAAAAGCTCGTCGAGCAGCGATACATCGACCGCGAGATCTGGCTCGAGGCCGGACGCAACGGCTTCCTGGGACTGGAAGTACCGGAAGAATACGGCGGCAGCGGAGCCGAGGACTACCGATTCAACGCCGTCCTCGCCGAGGAACTCGCCCGCTCGAGCGCCGCGGTGGCGTCGTGCTTCGGTATCCACGTGGACATCGTCGCGCCCTACTTGGTCAAGCTCACCACCGAAGAGCAGAAGAATCGCTGGCTGCCCGGCTTCTGCAGCGGCGAGATTCTCACGGCGATCGCGATGACCGAACCGTCCGGTGGCTCCGACCTGGCCGCGCTGAAGACCACCGCCGTCAAGGACGGAGACGACTTCATCATCAACGGTTCGAAGACGTTCATCACCAACGGCAACTCCGCAGACCTGGTCATCGTCGCCACCCGCACCACGCCGGAGAAGAAGGCCAAGGGCATCACGCTGTTCGCCGTCGAGAACGGCACCGAAGGATTCTCCCGCGGCCGCAAGCTCGACAAGGTCGGTCAGCCCGAATCCGACACGGCCGAGCTGTTCTTCGAGAACGTGCGCGTCCCGAGCTCGAACATGATCGGCGAGTTCGACGGCGGCTTCATCCACATGATGCAGCTACTCCCCCAGGAACGGATCAGCTGCTCGGTGGCCAACCTCGGACACGTCCGTCCCATTCTCAAGGAGACGCTGCAGTACGCCAAGGATCGCAAGGCATTCGGCCAGCAGATCGGCTCACTGCAGTGGAACAAGTTTCTGCTCGCCGAGCTCGTCACCAAACTCGATGTGGCACAGGCGTACATCGACAATTGCATCGCCGCACACGGGATCGGTGAACTGACCGCCATCGACGCCGCCAAGGCGAAGTGGTGGAGCTCGCAGGTGCAGAACGAAATCCTCGACCACTGCGTCCAGCTACACGGCGGCTACGGGTTCATGAACGAATACCGCGCCGCTCGGGCGTGGAAAGACGCTCGCGTGACCAAGATCTGGGCCGGATCGAACGAGATCATGAAGGAACTGATCGGCCGCGATCTGGGGCTGTAGGTGAGTGCCTGCGGCAGTGGTGTGAACAAGTGCCCTGGAAGGCACCCAACCGCACCACTGCCGCAGGCACTTCGAAACAGACGAAGACCGGATACTCGGAATTTCTTCCGTGTATCCGGCCTTGTCACCGAGTTTCTGGCGGAATTTACTTCGGAAAGGTCACTCCACCAGGAGAAGTCGGGTTACGAAGCTTGAATCAGATGGCGCGGACGCCGGTAGCCTGGGGGCCCTTCTGACCCTGGCCCACCTCGAACTCCACGCGCTGGCCCTCGTCGAGCGACTTGAAGCCGCTACCCTGAATCTCCGAGTAATGAACAAAAACGTCCGGTCCGCCACCATCCTGCTCGATGAAGCCGAAGCCCTTTTCGCCGTTGAACCACTTCACACTGCCCTGCGTCATTCTGTAAACCTTCTGTAAGCGAGCTAGATCTTCACGTCGAAGCTCTAATCTCAAAAGTGAGTCTGCCATCTATCGGCGCCGAGCGAAACACCGGGGGCGAAAAAGTTCGAAAGATTGCTTTTGGACGGTGAAACCGGAACGTTGCTCAGCGCCCCGGTGGCTAGGGTTTCAGCCGTGGATCTCCCCTCTCACGATGCCCGCCCTTTCGATCCCCATCGACTCGACATCGTCCGTCTGGCCTGGTGTCGCCGACTGCAGATGGACGATCGAGCCCTCGACACCGACGCCGACCGCGTCGAACATGTCGGTGCCACCGACGACGTCACCGTGCTGCGACTGGCCGAGACCACCGTGATCGTCGGACCGTCCTGGGCCGTCGATGCCTCTCGCGCGATCAGCGGCCCGGCGAGCGCGGACCGAACCTGGATCTCGGCACTGCTCGGCGACCGTTCGGCGCACTACGAGATCGGCACCCACACACTGGCGTACGGCTCGGACATCGGCCACACCATCGACGTACACGACCCGCTGATCTCCCACGATGCGCAGCACGCACGCAACCTCGCCGCGCACTGCAGCGACGCCGACGTCGCCGAGGCATTCGGCGAGCCGGTCTCTCGGAACTGGTTCACGCTGCTCGGCGACGACCGACCTGCCGACTCGGCCCATTCGCAAGCGTCGGCCGGCTACTCGGAGGAGCAACTGATCCTGGCCGACATGCGCGTGCTGACCGACCCGGACCATCGCCGACGGGGCCACGCTCAGGTGGTCGGCAGGCTGGCCACCAACGATGCCATCGACGACGGCCTGATTCCGCAGTGGCGATCGCGACCCGAGAACGCCGTTGCTCGACGCCTCGCCGCGCGGCTGGGATATGTGGAAATCGGCGCGTGCCACACCGCAGTGCTCCGACCGTGACCCGGTTGAGCCGGCTCCGAACTGGGTAGCGTCGAGATGAGACCGATCGATGTGAGGAGTTCGAGAGCATGGCCGACGATGCCGCATATGTGGAACCGGGCAAGGAATTCAAGCGCGACACCAACTACATCCCGACGCGGATCACCGCCGACGGCCGGGACGGGTATCCGGTAGAGCCGGGACGGTACCGACTGATCGCCGCGCGCGCCTGCCCGTGGGCCCATCGATCCATCATCGTCCGACGGCTACTCGGCCTCGAAGATGTTCTGTCGCTCGGCATTCCGGGTCCGACCCATGATCCTCGGAGTTGGAACTTCCAGGAGGAGCCCGGCGGCGTCGACTCTGTTCTGCAGATCCCTCGACTTCAGGACGCGTTCTTCGCCCGCTTCCCCGATTACGAGCGCGGCATCACCGTCCCCGCGATCGTCGACGTTCCCTCCGGTGAGGTCGTCACCAACGACTACCCGCAGATCACCCTCGATTTCTCGACCGAGTGGACGCAGTATCACCGCGACGGAGCCCCCGATCTGTACCCGGAGGCCCTGCGCAGCGAGATCGACGAAGTGGCCCAGCTGGTGTTCGAGGACGTCAACAACGGCGTCTACCGCTGCGGATTCGCTGGATC
>NZ_LVCU01000495.1:0-10926 GCF_001647185.1 Rhodococcus sp. EPR-147 | reverse complement strand
GGAAGAGCATGCCGATGTTGTCGGGCACCGTCCGAGCGAGGTTGATGTTGTGCGACACGATCAGGATCGTGGCGTCGATCTCGGCGTTGATGTCGATCAGGGTCTGCGAGATGTACGTAGTGCGAACGGGATCGAGGCCGGAGTCCGGCTCGTCGACCAGGATGATCTCGGGATCGAGAACCAGAGCGCGGGCGAGACCGGCGCGCTTACGCATACCGCCGGAGATCTCGCCGGGCAGCTTGTCCTCGGCACCGAGCAGACCCGTCAGTTCCAACTTCTCCATGACGATCTTGCGGATGTCGGACTCGGACTTCTTCGTGTGCTCGCGGAGCGGGAACGCGACATTGTCGTAGAGGTTCATCGAGCCGAACAGTGCGCCGTCCTGGAACAGCACCCCGAAGAGCTTCCTGATCTCGTAGAGCTCACGGGAGGAGCACTGCAGGATGTCGGTTCCGTCGATGAATATCTTGCCCTGTTCGGGACGCAGGAGGCCGATCAAGGACTTCAGGAAGACCGACTTGCCGGTACCGGAAGGACCGAGGAGCGCACTGACCTCACCCTTCGGCAGGGTCAACGTCACGTCCTGCCAGATCTTCTGTACCCCGAAAGACTTGGTCAATCCCTCGACCGAAACCTCGACTCCCACGCTGACCTCCACAATTCGTACACATCGACCCGGATGTGGGTTGTGTCACTGTATCCCATGCACGTGTCCGCACCGACACGGGAGCTTACCGCCCAGTAAGAACTTCCCCGAGTCAGGCTGTAGAGCTTGCATCAGTGTGGCTCATCTCACGCGACACGGTCGGCGACTCGCCAGAACTGTGACAAGTCCCTGCGTCACAAAGCTGTGACACGCCACAAACAATGACCGCCGAAACCCTTCGGAATGCTTTGGACTTCGGCGAAACCGAGTAAACAGGGGCACAAGGCCGGTGTCACGCGATTTGCAGGAGTCCGTGATCGATCACAACGGTGCACCCCGTGCGGTGTCCGAGAACAGAAGAAGGGCCGTCCCACCGAGGTGGGAACGGCCCTTCTTGCGCTCGTGCGTTCAGAGCACGAAGCACGACTGCAACGAAGCGGTCCTACTTGACGGAGATCTTCGCGCCGGCAGCTTCCAGCTTCTCCTTGGCGGCGTCGGCTGCGTCCTTGGCAACCTTCTCCAGAATTGCCTTCGGAGCGCTCTCGACGAGATCCTTGGCTTCCTTCAGGCCCAGGCCGGAAACGACCTCACGGACGACCTTGATGACCTGGATCTTCTTGTCGCCGGCCGACTCGAGGACGACGTCGAACTCGTCCTGCTCTTCAGCAGCCTCGGCGGGGGCTGCGCCGCCGCCTGCAGCAGCAACGGCGACGGGGGCAGCTGCGGTGACCTCGAAGGTCTCCTCGAATGCCTTCACGAACTCGCTGAGCTCGAGGAGAGTGAGCTCCTTGAACTGGTCGAGCAATTCTTCGGTGCTGAGCTTCGCCATGGTGGCGGGTCCTTCCTGTAAGTACCTAACCGCTGATCCGCGGCATGGTGTTGATGGTGTGGAGCTGAGCTGTACGCCAATACCAGCGGATCAGCTTTCGGCGGGAGCTTCCGCCGGTGCTTCTGTTTCTGCAGGTGCCTCGGCTGCGGCGGGTGCGCCGGCAGCCTTCTTCTCCTGCAACGCGAACGCCAGACGCGCGAACTGCGATGCGGGAGCGTTGAACAGGCCTGCAGCCTTCGACAAGTTGCCCTTCATGGCGCCGGCGAGCTTGGCCAACAGGATTTCGCGCGACTCGAGGTCTGCGATCTTGTTGATCTCTTCCACGGACAGCGTTGCGCCGTCCATGTAGCCGCCCTTGACGATCAAGGCCTTGTTGTCCTTCGCGAAGGCCTTGATGGCCTTCGCTGCGTCGACCGGCTCGCCCTTGATGAATGCAATGGCGGTCGGTCCGACGAACAACTCGTCGAGGCCGGTAATACCTGCCTCGGCCGCTGCGCGCTTGACCAGGGTGTTCTTGGCGACGGAGTACGTGGCACCTTCGCCGAGCGCACGCCGGAGCTGAGTCAGACCGGACACCGACAGGCCACGGTATTCCGTGACGACGGCAGCCGTCGAACCCTTGAACTGTTCGGTGATCTCCGATACTGCTGAGACCTTTTCGGGCTTTGCCATACTTCGCCTCCTCTCGTGGGAAGTTGTGTCGATCGCGAGAGGGCCGGAAAACGACGAACGCCCCGGCGCAAGAAGCACACGGGGCGTGAACGAGCAGGCAGTCGCGAGGACTGCAGACAGGTTCCCTACCTCGTTCTCCTGCGTGGGCCGTCCGACACGATCTCGGACCTTCAACCGCGCAACTCCCGGAAGTGAATCCTTCGAGAAGGCGGTGACCAACGGTCTTGGGTAGAACTTGATTGGGCGGTCTGGACCGGAGTGCGAGCACTCGTGATCCGAACCGTTGTTCAGGTTACAACATCCTCCGCGTCAACTCCAAAACGCTGGGCTATTGCCGCACTCCGTAGACGACGAGGTTGCGCTCGTAACTGCCCACCGAGGCGTCGAAGTCGCCCGAGCACGTGATCAGCCTGATCTCGTCGGTGGGCACCGCCCCGAAGACCTGCACCGTCGGGAACTCCACTTTGCCGTAGTCGCCGACCCGATCGATGCGGTAGTCGACTCGACCACCCGTCCCGTCCCCCACCGTCACGACATCTCCCGGTCGAAGCTCCGACAACCGATCGAACACTGCGGGACCGGTCGTGGAATCCACGTGCCCGGCCAGCACGGTAGGACTACCGATCACGCCCGGTCTGCCGCCGCCGGTGAACCACCCGACGTCGTCGTAGTCGCTCGGCACCTCCATCTCGCCGTTCTCGGTGAGATGGAGGCCGATCAACGGCTCGTCGAGGTCGATGGCCTCGACGCTGAGCCGGGTCGGTGCCTGCGCCGCGAAATCCGCCGTCGGGCCCGGTCCCGGCAAATCTCCAGCGGTCGAGGACTCGGTCGCTGGTGCGGCAGGTGGTACCGAGGTAGGTGTTGGTGCGGCAGGTGGTGATGGTGCGGCAGATGGCGGCGGTGCGGACGTACAGCCCGTCACCACCACCACTGCCGTAACAGCAACCAGGAGCCGAGATCTCAGCTGCGTGCCGTTCCGCTGCGGCGAGCAACCAACGTCACTCCCGCGATCGCCGTTGCACCCAGGACTACTGCGCCGAGGGCAACCGCGCCGACGACGGGCACCGCATTACTGGAGGCCGAATCGGACGCCGCGGCCAGAGCCGAACCGCCACCTCCGGTGGCGACGGAGCCGACCGGAATCTGCGTCAGCTGTCCGCGTACCGCTCCGGCCACGAAGTCGACGGTGTGGGTGTCGGCCGCGAAGCCCGCCGGATTTGCTTCGATCTGGTCCAGCGTGAATCCGGTTCCACTGTCGGCGTCGGCACCGGCCGGCGTCAGGCCGGTGGTGAACGGTCCCTGCATGCAGCCGGTGCTCGAACGTGGGCCGTCACCGATCGGCGTCGGGTTCGGGAACGCCAGACGCGGAGGTCCCGCAGCACCCGCCGCCGCCTCGTGAATGTGCGTGGCGGTCTTGGCCGGGCTCATGTAATCGCCGGTGACGCCGTCGAGCGCGATGTCGTAGCAGACGATGTCGAGATCGGAATTGATGCGCAGCGTGAACGTGCCCGTCGCGCCCGGCTGGCCCGGAGTGGCGACACCGTCGCCGTTCACCACCTGGTCGGGAGTTGCCATCGCGGTGAACGCGCTGGTGAACGAGTCCGGTTCGGCAACGGGGGTATCGGCACCGGCCGGGGCCGCGGTGAACAGCATCAGTGCAGCGGCCGTGCCGCCGACGACTGCGGTGGCGGTGCCGCGGACGGACATGGTCGGGCGGGTGATCGAGCGTCTGGTCATCTCGTGGGCCTTCCGTGGGAGCATCGGGCAGGCGAGCCCGTGCAGAGGTGTACGACGGTCGATGCCACGATGTTCAAAATTCGGTAAAGAAATACTCCAGTCTCGGATATGAACGTCCGGGGGTCCGTCGACGTAGTCACTGTCATGAGCATCGGGAGCGTGATCGAACTGCACTTCGACGTCGCTGCCGCGTACGACGAGCATGCGTCGGCCATGCTCGGTTTCGCCGTCAACGCACTGCGCGACCGAGCGCTTGCCGAGGACTGCGTCCAGGAGACGTTCCTTCGCGCATGGCGGGCCCGGTCCCGATTCGAGCCCAGCCGAGGAGCGCTGCGTACCTGGCTGTTCGCCATCGAGCGCAATGTGATCGTCGACGTCCAACGGTCTCTGAGCAGAATGCCGAAGCCGGCGTCGGAAAGGATCGAGGACCTCGACCGACGATCGGTCGCGATCTCGCGTGACACCAGTCCCGACGTGGACGAGCGACTGCGCATCATCGCCGCGCTCGCCCTTCTCTCTCCCGATCATCGGCAGGTCGTCGTTGCGGTGCACCTGGCGGGAACCACCTATGCGGAACTGTCCGAGTCGACGGGCGTTGCCGTACGAACATTGCGCACTCGCGCCTTCTACGCACTGAGGGCGCTGCGAGACCATCTCGACGGACAGGAGGAAGCATGAACGCCCGAGACGATCGCCGAGCCGAACTGATCGCCGCTGCCGTCGGCGACGACCTCGACGACACCGAGGCCGCCGAGCTACGCGAGCTCGCAGCATCCGATCCCACCGTCGACAGGGACATCGCCGAACTGCGCGCGCTGACCGGGACTCTCGGTCGTCGCGGTCCGACCGAACCGTGGCTCGAAGCATCGACGTCACCCGACCTCCGCGCCCGAGTTCTGGGTACGTCACCCGGCTCTGCGTGGCCACCCCAGCGGACACGTGGACCGCGCAGATCGGCCGGCCTGGCGGCCGCCGCCGCGATCGCGGGGCTGGTCGTCGGCAGCGGCGTCGTGCTCGGTATCGACGCCTCTCGACCGCAACCCGAGGATCCACCGGCCGCGATCACCGGACCTCCGGGAACCCTGGGTGCCTACGAGCAGGTCGCTTTCACCACGAGCATGCCGAGCGTGGACATCGAGGGCGGCCTCGTTGCGCACACGTGGGGCACCGAGACGTTCCTCGACATGGACGGCGTGTCCGATCGAGGCCCGTACGAGGTCGTCCTCGTCGATCGGTGGGGCACCGAACTCCCGTCCGGCACGTTTCTCGGTAGCGACGTCACCATCGAATGCCGCATGAACGCGGCGGTACTTCGCGGCGACGTCACCCAGATCGAGATCCGCGGCGCGGACGGCTCGCTGCTGGCGTCGGCTCAGTTGCCGACCACCTGACGATTCCGCGTACCGGGCCACCAGTTGCGCTCGCCGAAGAGCTTCATCATCGCCGGCACCAGCATCATGCGCACCAGCACGGCGTCGAACAGCACCGCGATGGCAAGAGCGAAGCCGAACTGTTTGAGCTCGAGCACGTCTGCGGTGAGGAAGCTGGCGAACACGGCGATCATGATTGCGGCGGCGGCGGTGATCGGCCTGGCGGTGTGTTCGATGCCGTCGACGACGGCGACGTCGTTGCTCGCTCCCCGCACGAACACTTCTCGCATACGGCCGATGAGGAACACCTCGTAGTCCATCGACAGACCGAAGACCACGGCGAACACCGTCACCGGTAGATACACCTGGATGTAACCCGGGCTCTCGAAGCCGAGAATGCTCGAACCCCAACCCCATTGGAAGACGGCGACGGTGGCACCCAGCGCTGCCCCGGTGACCAGCAGGTTCATGGCGACGGCCTTGAGCGGGATCACCACGCTGCGAAACACGACGGCCAAGTAACAGAGAGAAAAGGCCAGTACCGCGGCGACGACCCAGACGAACTTGCCGGAGATCTCCTCGGATGCGTCGACCACCAGCGCGGTGGTACCGCCCACGGACACGCTGGTGCCGTCCACGTCACCGGCGAGAACTGCCTGAGAACGCAGGGTTTCGACGAGGTCGGCGGCCTCCGTCGAGTCGATCGGGACCGACGGGACCACGATCAGCAACGACCGGCCGCCCTCGGGTTGCGCCAACGCGTAGGCGACGCGATCGTCTCCGCGCACGGAGTTCGCGAACGCGTCGACCGTGGCGATCTGCTGCGGTCCCAATGGACTGTCGTCCTCGCCGGTGAACACGATGGTGATGGGCGAGATGGTGCCGGGCGCGAACTTCTCGGTCAGGACCGTGTTGGCTCGTCCGGACGGTTCCGCGCTCAGCGCCTCGGCACCTAGATCGACCCCGTACGAGATCGAACCGATGGGAACCAGGCAGACGATGAGGACGGCGGCGGATGCGACCGTGTAACGCCAGGGGTGCTCGATGACGTGCTGCGCCCACCGCGACCACCACGTGGGAACTGCGGCGTCGTGCTCGTCGACCGAGGGAGGTTGGAATCGTCGCGGCAGCGACCAGGCCCCGATGCGCGTTCCCAGCACCGCGAGAAGTGCCGGCAGCAGGGTCCACGCGACCACGACGACGGTGGCGATGGTGAGCGCGACGACCAACGAGATGCTCTGCACCGCAGGGACATCGACGATCGCGAGGGCTCCGAGTGCGATCAACACGACCAGACCGGAGATGACGATGATGTGTCCGGCGGTGCCCATGGCCGCCCCCACCGCGCGCTCGGTCCTGTCCGAATCTTCACCGGGTCCGGCCCGCCCGATCTCCTCCCGGAACCGACTGACGATGAAGAGTGCGTAGTCGATTCCCAGACCCAGACCGAACATCGCCGCCACCGTGGTGACGAGAACATCGAAGGTCATCACGTTGGACAGCAACGCGAACATGCCGAACGCCGCCAGCACTCCGATTCCGGTGGTGACCAGCGGCACGATGCCCGCGACCACGGAACCCAGCGCCAGAACCAGCACCACGAAAGCGATGGGCAGACCGATGCTCTCGGCCCGCACGGCGTCCTCGGATTCGACGCGGGTGAGATCGACGGTCATCGGCGAGTAGCCCGTCACCGCCACCTCGACGCCATCACCGGACGCACCGCCGATCATCTCCTGCACGCGTTCGGCCACTGCGATCCGATCGCTGGCCTCTCCGCCGATGCCGACGAATGCGAGCGCCGAGGTCCCGTCGTCGGAGATCGTCGGGACGAATCCTGCGCTCTCGTAGGGGTCGACGACACGCAGTACGTCCGGTGACTGCCTCAGTGACGAGACGACCTCGGCCACCCGTGCGCGAAAGGCCGGGTTCCGGCTGTCCACCGAATCCGAGGTGAACGTGACGACGAGCTGTTCCGAGCCGAAGGACGCGAAATGCTGCTCGACCAGTTGGTCGGCGCGGCTGGATTCGGTTCCGGGAACGGAGAAGTTGGCCCCCACCAGGGAGTTCTGCAGCGCTGGGTACAGAATCGCGGATCCCACCGCCAGCAGCGTCCAGATCGCCAGCACCACCCAGCGTCGCCGCGCGACCAGTCGACCCCACCGGTCGCCGATGTTTCCGCAGCTCACCTGCGGGTCGATTCGCGAGATCGTGTCGGTCATCTACGTCAACTCCCGGCTGAAGATGCGGTACGTGCGGTGCGGAGCGAGTTTCGTCCGGGACAGGACCGAGCCCTTCATCCACGGACTGTCGTCGAGCACGGGAGCCGCTTCGACGCGCGTGAACCCGAGATCGCGCATACGCACCGACATCTCCATGATCAGCAGAGAGGACACGGCTCGATCGGGGCAATCCGGATCGACGAACAGCATGTCCACCCGCACTCCGTCGATGACCTCCGTGCGACCCGGACGCTTGACGTGCCACAGCGTCACCAGGTCTCGTGCCCAGCGCGACTTCAGGTGCGACGCCTTCGCGGCGGCCTGATTGACGTCCGGGATTCCCATCAGAAAGCCGACGGGCTTGCCGTCGAGTTCGGCCAGCAGGGTGAGCCGACGATCGATGACCGGAAGCATCATCTTCAGCAACTCGAACAGTTCCGTGTAGGACAGCGGCGAGAAGCCCCAGAAGTTCACGAACGTCTTGTTGTAGAGATCCCGCACGATGCTCGCGTCGCGTCGCAACGTCCGGTATTTCATCGACCGGAACGTCACCTCGGATCGCGCCTTGATCTTCTCGAAGATCTGCATGTGCCGCGCGTATTTGGGGTCGTTGTAGATGATGCACGGGTCGTCGAAAAGGTAACTGTAGAAGTCCTTGACCGCCATCAGACCCCACTTCTCGAAGTGGGCCGCGTAGTAGAGCGGATTGTGCGGCATCCCCACCAGGGGCAGCGCCGGGACCTCGTCGACGACGATGCCTGCGCTGTAGAACATCGACGGACCGAAGGGCCCGGAAATCGTCGCGAGTCCGCGCGCCGAAAGCCAGTGCGCCGCAGCGTCGAGCAGCGCTTCGGCGACGTCGTGATCGTCGACCGCCTCGTAGAAGCCGAAGAAGCCGATCGGCTCCCCCGTGTACTCGGTGAACGACAGATCGTGGATGGCCACGACGCGACCGACGGCAATCCCGTTCTCGCGAGCCAGAAATGCTTTCGTGACGCGGGTGGCGGCAACCGAGGGCGGCGGTGCGATGAGAATTCGGCCCAGGTCCATCGACTCGTCGGGTAGGCGGTACGGATCGCCCTGGTAGACCAGGTCCGAGACGGACTCGAATTCACGCCAACCGGCTTTGCCGTCGACCTCTTCGATCGTGATCATCGTTCCTCTTCGCTCGGTTGTCTGCCGTCGACGAGGATCGGTGAACGCACCACCGTCGTCTCGCCGGCGAACACGTAATTGCCTGGCCGGACAGTGATCTCGTCGACGAGTGCGTCGGGCACGAACACGTCGCACTGAGAACCGAAGCGGATCATTCCGTACTGCTCGCCGCGCTCGACGGTGTCGCCCACCGCGATGTGCGCAACGATGCGATTGACCCACAGGTCGGCTATCTGCGTCACCGTCACCACGGCTCCGCACGCGTGCTCGATCGACACGGTGAGTCGTTCGTTGGTGAGCAGGTAGTCGCAGCCCACGTCGTAGGGAGTTCGCCGCGTCAGCAGATTGGCCCCGACCCGGGCCATCGACTTGTTGAACGGTGCCGCAGATCGGTGTCGGCGCATCCTGACGATGCCCGAGATCGGAATTCGATTGCGGTGTACCGAGTATTCGGACATGTAGATGCCGATGAGGTACCCGCTGTCGGCTTCGGCGACGCCGGCGATCTCGTCGAGGGCAATGGTTCGCCCCTTCTTGACTGCGAACGCGGTACTGCCTGCCTCCACTCGTTTGACGTACGTGACGAAGCCGTCCGCAGGAGCCAGTACCGCTCGCGGATCGGCGGGCGGTACTCGATGCGGATCGCGAAAGAAGAACCGGGTTCGCCAGTAGACGAACAGCGCGAACGGAGCTGCCGTCGCGGCAGCGAGGCCGAGGGCCCACCGACACCACGACATCAGCTGTGCCGCTGTTCGTCGACGCTCTCCGACCAGGTCACGAAGGCATCCGCTGCCCAGTTCCGCACCGGGCCGGGCAGCAGTCCGATCAGCCCACACACCACGTAGAAGCCGAGCGAGAGAACGCCGTTGGTCACCTCGCGGCCGATGGGTACGTCCCGTAGGCGCACCGAGGTGGGCTCGAATCCGTCTGCCACGTCAGTTGACGGCGGCGGGCGTGAGCGTCTTGAGCTGTGCTTTCTCGAAATAGAGCTCGAACAGTCGGCGGTGGACGCACCACGAGATGTCGTGGTCGAGTGGGAGTATCGCCTCGGGCTTGTGCACCAGGCGCATCAGCTGATCGATGTTGTCGGCCAGCATCGTCTCGGCAAATCGAGGCGAAATGCGCGAACTGACGCGCTCTTTGAACTCGTCCCAGCTCACCAGGTCGAGTCCGAGCAGCTCGGCGTAGAGGTCGTGGCCGTAACCGGTGGGGTTGCTCGGTAGGAGCCGCGTCAACGGGTGACTGCGCAGCGCATTGCCGGCCATGACGTCGCACATCACGTCCACCGGAACGTAGTTCATTCCCGGGCCGTCCCAGATGGCACCGGCGGCGATGGCCAGTTCGATGATGCGCCAGAAGCTGTACACCCGTCCGGGATCACGGCCGAGTTCGGTACTTCCGAGAATGTAGGGGGCCTCGCACAGGGTGACGGAGTAGGTGTCCGACATCGAGAGCCACCCGAGAAGCGTTGCGTTGACCCACTTCATCTGCGCGTAGCCCGAGTACCACCACGAATCCGGGCGGCGAAAATCCTCGGGCTTCTGGTAGAGGTGAGCTCCGATGCTGCCCACGTAGGTGAGGTGCTTACGCGTGGAGGTGATGCTGAATTCGAGAATGCGCAGGACGCTCACGAACCAGTCGTCGCGCAGATCGGCATAGCTCTCGGTGTAGTCGGTCGAGCTGGCGCAATTGAAGATCTGCCCCACTCCGGCAGCAAGATCGAAGTAGGCAGCCTTGTCGAGACCGAACCGGAACGTCGTGGGAGTGCCCTCGACGATGCGAATCTTGTCGGCGTCGACCTCGATCTCGTACTGGTCGAAGGTGCGCTGCAGGCGCTCGAACGCCGTCTCCTCCTCGGTGGGGCGCACCATCGCATAGACGACCTCGACGGCGGAATCACGAGTGAGTCGGCCGATCAGGTGCGCGCCGAGGAATCCGTTGGCTCCGAACACCAGCGCCGTGTCGGTGCGCGGCGGTGCCATGCTCGCCACCCGGCGTCGGGTGTCCTCGTCGACGAACGGCCGCAACGCGGTCGGATCACCGTTGCTCAGAGCGACGACGTCGGCGTACTTGCCGGCGAAGCGAAGCCCCGGGCATTCGCTGGTGATCAGTGCATCCGCGTGCGGCCAGACCGGACGCAACGAACCATCTCCGAACAGTGCTTCTACGTGCATTCTCGCTCCCCTGCAACGATCGGTGTCCCATGTCACTTCGGACCGGCAGAACGTAGCAATTTCGAGGGCTCGAGATCGGGTGACCGGGAAAGTCTGGTACGCCCCATAGCGTTGCTCAACT
>NZ_LVCU01000494.1:0-14171 GCF_001647185.1 Rhodococcus sp. EPR-147 | reverse complement strand
CGACCACATCACCGAGGCCGACGTGCGCCTGTTCACCACACTGGTGCGCTTCGATCCCGTCTATCACGGCCACTTCAAGTGCAACCGCAGCAAGCTCAGCGAGATCCCGGTGCTGTGGAACTACGCACGCGACCTGTTCCAGACCCCCGGATTCGGCGACACCGTCGACTTCGACCACATCAAGCGGCACTACTACGAGGTGCACACCGACATCAATCCGTCGGGCATCGTGCCGAACGGACCGGACCTGACCGGATGGCTCGAACCCCACGGCCGCGAAGCCCTGGGCGGATCACCCTTCGGCGACGGCACCGCTCCCCCGCCGCCGAAGCACGACGAACTCGTTCCGCCCGATCACTGGGTGCGTTGAACCCCAGGTTCGACCGGCAACCACACACGCGACCGAAAGAGACATCGATGGCAGGCAAGAAGGACGACGCACAGGTCGAGGTCTCGAACGGAGGCAAGCTCGAACGCGCGCTCGTCAACATCCTCGACAACGCCAGCCGCCTCCAGGGACCCGCCGTCGACAAATACGTCGCACACGTGCGTCGAGCACACCCGTACGACACCCCGGCGCAGATCATCGAACGGCTCGAGAAGCGATTTCTGCTCGCCGTCACCGGCAGCGGCTCCGCGGTGGGCGGTGCGGCGGCGATCCCCGGCGTCGGAACCGTCGCCTCGATCGCGGCGGTGGGCGCCGAAACCGCGTTCTTCATCGAGTCCTCGGCATTGCTGACGCTGTCGGTCGCGGCCGTCCACGGCATTCCCGTAGAGAATCACCAACAGCGACGCGCCCTGGTGCTCTCGGTCGCGCTGGGCGAATCGGGCATGCAGATCGTGCAGCGAACCGTCGGAAAGACTGCCAAGAACTGGGGACCGCTGATCACGTCCCGAATTCCCGGTGGATCGATGACCAGCATGAACAAGTCCTTGGTGAAGAAGTTCATCACCAAGTACCTCGCCAAACGCAGTGCGTTGTTGGTCGGCAAGTTGCTTCCCGCCGGAATCGGCGCGGCGATCGGCGGGGCGGGAAACCGCGCCGTCGGCAAGGGCGTCATCAAGAACGCCCGCGACGCCTTCGGTCCTCCGCCTGCCCGGTTCCCGGAGAACCGCATCATCGAGCCGGACGAATGAGGGCTTGCGGAATCTTCCCGAGCCCGAGGCGTTGACTCCGAACATGACTTCCACACCTGAACTCGGCAAGTACGGCGTCTGGCGACTGCATTCGGCGTTCACCCCGGAACTGTCGCGGGCGATCGAGTCCTTCGGCTACGGCACGATCTGGCTCGGCGGCTCACCGCCTGCGGATCTGACCACCACCGAAGAGATCCTCGACGCCACCGAGACGGTCGTCGTCGCCACCGGCATCGTCAACATCTGGTCGGACGCAGCGGCCGACGTCGCCGCGTCGTATCACCGGTTGGAGAGCAAGCACCCGGGCCGTTTCGTGCTCGGGATCGGTGCAGGCCACCCGGAGGCGACGCAGGAATACACCAAGCCGTACGACGCCTTGGTGGCCTACCTCGACGCTCTCGACGAGGCCGGAGTTCCGGTGGAACGACGCGTCCTGGCAGCCCTCGGACCGAGGGTGCTCGCGCTGGCAGCCGACCGCACCGCGGGTGCGCATCCGTACCTGACGACCCCCGAGCACACCCGAGATGCGCGAGAAGCATTAGGCCCGAACAAAATTCTGGCACCCGAGCACAAGGTGGTCCTCGAGTCGGATCCGGAGAAGGCGCGCTCGATCGGCCGACCACCGGTCAACAACCCGTACCTGCACCTGCGGAACTACACCAACAACCTGAACCGACTCGGCTACTCCGACGAGGAGATCGGCGACGGCGGCAGCGACCGACTGATCGACGCGTTGGTGGCGCACGGCACCGCCGACGCGATCGCAGCACGGTTGAACGAGCACCTCGACGCGGGTGCGTCGCACGTGACACTGCACTCGCTACCCGACCTGGCCGATCCGGTCGAGACGTACAGAGAGGTCGCCGCCGCGCTGCATCGCTGACCGAAGACGGCGCTCTCGAGGGCGATGTCGGGCGCACCCCGTAGCCTCGGGTACCGGTTGCCGCGAGCAGCCGGTACACGAGGTGACCAACGGCCAGGGGGATTGCGCGCAGATGACCAGCTATCCGGGAGCAGCGCTCGAGGCGCAGGCGCTGACCAAGCAGTTCGGCACCGTTCGCGCAGTGTCGGATCTGAGCTTCGTCGTCCCGCGCGGCACCGTCACCGGATTCCTCGGCCCCAACGGCTCGGGTAAGTCGACGACGCTGCGCATGCTCCTCGGGCTCGTTGCACCCACCTCGGGCATCGGCCTCGTCAACGGCGCGCCGTTCCGCACGACCGAACACCCGGCCCGCACGGTGGGGGCCGTCCTCGACTCGTTGAGCGTGCACCCCAAGCGCAGCGCTGCCCATCACCTGAATATCTACACCGCCGCGATCGGCGTACCCGACAGCCGCGCCCTCGACGTGCTGCGACTCGTCGGCCTCGGTGACGTTGCCGACCGCGCCGCAGGCGGCTTCTCCCTCGGCATGCGTCAACGCCTCACGCTGGCGACCGCGCTGCTGGGGGATCCGGAAATCCTCGTGCTCGACGAACCCGCGAACGGTCTGGACCCCGAGGGAATCGCCTGGCTGAGGGACTTCCTCAAGGCATACGCCGCATCGGGGCGAACGGTCCTGATATCGAGTCACATTCTGCGCGAGATCGAGCAGACCGTCGACAACCTGGTGATCGTCAGCGCCGGCTCGCTGAAATACCAGGGTTCCATCGCACAACTGCGGTCCACCCGCCCCAGCCGCGTGCTCGTCGCCGCCTCGGATCCGGCGAAACTGGCGCTCGCGTTGGCGTCGAACGGCTTCAACGATTCTCAACTGCTGTCCGACGGACGCATCGGCGTTGCCGGGACCGACGCGGCCACGATCGCCCGCATCGCAGCCGACGCCCAGGTGACGATCTTCGGGACCACGAGTGAACACGTCGACCTGGAGCAGGTGTTCCTGTCCATGACCGCGGGCCAGTACAACGCCGCACCCGTCCAACAGAACCCGTACGGCGGGCCGCCGCAGAGTTACGGCCCGCCGCCGCAGAGTTACGGCCCGCCGCCGCAGAGTTACGCTCCGCCGCAGAACTGGAACGGGGGCCCGCGATGAACGCGTTGCTGACGTCGGAGATCCGCAAGGTCACGACACTGAAGTTCTGGTGGGCACTGGCGATCGCGCCGATCGTCGTCGGAGTCTTCGCATCCGTCATCACGTCGGTGATCGCGAACCAGCTGGGCGAGTTCGAGGAGGACCTGGACATCTCCGGCGGGGTCGCCTCCATCGGTCTCTACGTCGCCGCCGGTGCCGCGATTCTGTTCGCCGGCATCTTCGGTGCCGTCAACACCGGAACCGAGTTCCGCCACCAGACCATCACCACCAGCTTCCTCACCGCTCGCGGCCGAGACGGAGTGATCGCCGCCAAGCTGATCGTCACTGCGTTGTTCGGCCTCGGATACGGCATGGTGGTGCTGCTGGCCAGCCTGATCTGCCTGCTGATCTTCAACGAGCGGACCGTGCTGCTCGACGGCGCGTTCATCGGCGTGGTGGCATCGTGCCTCCTCGCCGTGGTGCTGTGGTCGATCATCGGTGCCGGCCTCGGTCTGCTGCTCAAATCTCCGACGTGGGCCGCCGTCGTGCTCGTCGCCTGGCTCCCGTTCGGCGAGGGTCTGCTCTCGCTGATCCTGTTCGGACTCGGGCTCGGATCGGTCGCCGTGGCGCTTCCGTCGAACCTGACCCTGCCGACCATGGCGGCGACGCAACTCGACGACGCGGGCGACCTGGCGTCGTGGCCGTGGGCACCGCTCGGCCTCGCGCTGTGGGCGGCGATTCTCACCGGCGTCGGTTGGTTCCTGGCCCGCACTCGCGACATCGACTGAGGTCGGTACCGGGAGTGGAGCCTGCGGAACGACCCAGACAACCGGTCCCCACATTCGCAGGCCGACGCTGTCGGTGCCCGGGTCTACCGTGGTGAATCGATGGCACACAGTAATGCGGTGAAAGACCGTGCAGCGGCACCCCGACGCAGCTCGTCGACACTCGGCAGCGAAGAACCGTCGTCGGGTACCCGGCGTGGATGGATCAGACGTCTGATCGCGCAGTGCATGCTGCATCGCCGTACCGCACTGGGAGCCCTGGGCGTGACGATGATCGCGGCCGTGATCGACATTTCGTTCCCGCTGCTGACCCGAGTGGCGATCGACGACGCGACCGCAGGAAACGGCGAGAAGATCGCCACCGTCGCCGCCGCCATCGCACTGTTGGGTCTGGTCCGGTTCGCATGCCAATTCGGTCGACGCATGCTCGCCGGCCGGCTCTCGATCGACGTTCAGCACGATCTGCGCCTGGACCTGCTCGCGTCGCTGCAGCGGCTCGACGGTCGAAAGCAGGACGAGATCCGCACCGGCCAGGTCGTGTCGAGATCGATCACCGACCTGCAACTCGTGCAGGGTCTGCTGGCCATGGTGCCGCTGTCCGCGGGAGCCGTCCTGCAGTTCGTACTGGCGCTGGCAGTGATGGCGTATCTGTCGCCGCTGCTCACCGTTGTCGCGATACTCATCGTTCCTGCGGTCAGCATCGTGGTCTACCGAATGCGGCCCACTCTCTTCGCGGCCACCTGGTCGGCGCAACAACGCGCCGCCGATCTGGCTCAGCACGTCGAGGAAACCGTCACCGGCGTTCGAGTCGTCAAGGGCTTCGGCCAGGAAGCCCGCGCGGTGGATCGCATCGAGACGCTCGGTCGCACGCTCTTCGCCGAGCGCATGCGATCGGCGAAGATCAACTCGCGGTTCGCACCGTCGCTGGCCACCATTCCGCAACTCGGACTCGTCGGAGTCATCGCCCTGGGCGGCTATCTGGCCCTGCAGGGCCACATCACGATCGGCACGTTCCTGGCCTTCGCCACCTACGTCGCAACGCTGTCCGCCGTGACCCGCACCGTCTCGTCGGTGGTCATCATGGCTCAGCTCTCCCGCGCGGCCGTCGAGCGCGTCTACGAGGTGGTCGATACCCAGCCGTCCGACCCGGAACCGACCGCCCCCGTCGCATTGCCCGACGGCCCGCTCGGAGTCCGCATCTCCGAGGTGACCTTCGGGTTCGAGCCCGAACGCGATGTGCTGACCGGCCTGAATCTGACCATCTCGCCGGGTGAGACGGTGGCCGTCGTCGGCCACGCGGGCTCGGGAAAGACCGCTCTCGCCCTGCTGCTCCCCCGTTTCTATCGCCCCTCCGAGGGACAGATTGCGCTGACATCCGACGGAACGTCGTTCGATATCGACGACCTCGACTCGACGTCGCTCCGCGAGGCGGTCTCGCTGGTGTTCGACGAGCCGTTCCTCTTCTCGGACACCATCGCCGCCAACATCGCCCTCGGCAGGCCCGACGCCACAGCGGAGGAGATCGAGCATGCGGCGCGGCTGGCACAGGCATCGACCTTCATCGACGCGCTGCCCGAGGGGTACGACAGCCTCGTCGGCGAACGCGGACTCACCCTGTCCGGCGGCCAGCGCCAACGCATCGCACTGGCCCGTGCTCTTCTCGTCGAGCCTCGAATTCTGATCCTCGACGACGCCACCTCGGCAGTGGACGCCGAGACCGAGGCCGCCATCTTCGACGCGTTGCGTGGCGTCCGGACGCGCGCGACCCTCGTTCTCGCTCATCGCCGCTCGACCCTGACCCTGGCCGACCGCGTCGCCGTGCTCGACAACGGCCGCATCATCGACACCGGAACCGTCGACGAACTCGATCGGCGTTGTCCGTTGTTCCGGGCCCTCCTGGCCGGTGGAGACGGCGAGGAGAACGACGATCCCGGTGCGGAGCCGACCGTCGACCCCTCCGCCGACACGCTCTGGCCGGACACGGATCCGGAGTCGACGGTCGAGCCCGGCGCAGTCTCGACACCCGCGCCCGGAGGCGGCGGTGGTCACGGAACTGCGATGGCCGGGGCTTTCGGATCGCTCGCACCCACACCCGCCATATCCCGGGCAGTCGCGGCCCTGCCGCCTGCGACCGAGGATCCGGGCACATCCGGATCGCAGCTGCGTCGACCCGACCCGGAGTTCCGGCTGTCGAGACTGCTGAGCCCCGTGCGCTCGTTGCTCGCCGTCGTGGTGGTGCTTCTCGCGCTGGACTCACTGGCCTCGATCGCCTTCCCCTCGCTCGTTCGCTACGCGGTGGACAACGGAGTGGCGAGTGGAGACTCGAACACCCTGTGGATCGCCACCTCGATCGGCGTCGTGTTGGCAGCGGCGAGTTGGTTCGTCGTCTGCTGGACGACGGTGATCACCGCGCGGGCGGGTGAGCGAGTGCTCTTCGGACTCCGCGTCCGCAGCTACGCGCACATTCAGCGGCTCGGCCTCGACTACTACGAACGTGAGCTGTCGGGCCGCATCATGACCCGCATGACCACCGACGTCGACGCACTGTCGTCGTTCATTCAGACCGGGGCATCGACGGCCGTGGTGAGTGTGTTGACCGTCGTCGGTATCGCCGCCGCTCTGCTCGTCACCGACCCCACTCTCGGGCTGGTGGCGCTGGCTGTCGTGCCACCGCTTGCCGTGGCCACCGTGATCTTCCGGCGCATCTCCTCGGCGGCGTACTCGACGTCCCGCGAGCGAATCTCGATCGTCAACGCCGATTTCCAAGAGAACGTCACCGGCCTGCGCGCGGCACAGGCCTACCGGCGCGAGGAGTACGCCGCATCCCGATTCGCCGAACGCTCCGACCGCTACCGCGCGAGTCGAATGCGATCGCAGACCGCGCTCTCGGTGTTCTTCCCCCTCATCACGTTGCTCTCCGACATCGCCCTCGCCGTCGTCGTGTTCGTCGGCGCGCATCAGATCGCCACCGGCACCACCACCCCGGGCACGCTCGTGGCGTTCGTGCTCTATCTCGGGCTGCTCTTCGGACCCATCCAGCAGCTCTCGCAGGTGTTCGACGGTTACCAGCAGGCACGCGTCGGAGTCGGCCGCATCGGGGATCTCCTGCGCACCACGAGCTCGATCGAAACCTCCGCCGACGCGAACACCACCGCACTTCCCGGCGGACGCCTGCGCGCCGACATAGAACTCGTCGATGTCGGTTTCCGGTATGCCGGGGCCCACTCGGACGCCCTGAGTGAGGTAAATCTCACCATCCCCGCCGGGACCACCGTCGCCTTGGTCGGACGGACCGGCGCGGGCAAGTCCACGGTGGTGAAACTGCTGGCCCGCTTCTACGATCCGACCTCCGGATCGGTGCGGGTCGGCGGCCACGATCTACGCGACTATCGCCTCTCGGACTACCGCCACCGACTCGGCGTCGTACCGCAGGAAGCGCACCTGTTCACCGGAACCGTGGCGTCGAACATCGCCTACGGCAGACCCGATGCCAGCCGCACCGACATCGAGAACGCGGCACGCTCGGTGGGTGCTCTGAGCACCATCGCCGCACTTCGCGGCGGCATGCACCAACCCGTCGGTGAGCGCGGCCAAGGACTGTCCGCAGGTCAGCGACAGCTGATCGCACTGGCCAGGGCCGAGCTGGTCGACCCCGACCTGCTGCTCCTCGACGAGGCCACCGCCACGCTCGATCCCGCGACCGAACGCACCGTGCTCGCAGCCGGCAGTGCCGTCGCGCGGACCCGCACCGCAGTGGTCGTCGCGCACCGCTTGGCGACCGCCGCGCGGGCAGATCTGATCGTGGTGGTCGACGGCGGCCGTATCGTGGAAGTAGGTCGACATTCGGAGCTACGCACGCAGGGCGGCTTCTACGCGCAGCTGTGGACTGCAGCCGAAACGAACCGAGGGAATAATTCGATAATCGAAGGTGTCATCGACAACGAGGCCGATGGTTACCGGTGAGTACATATCACAGCTACGTCCCGGACGCACGTGAGCTGGACCAACGGTCTAGCCTGGACACGTACGCGCGCTGAACGGGAACGAAGACAGAAACGAGGCGAACTACTGCCGTGAGCAGCAGCTCTACTACCCAATTCGGACAAAACCAATGGCTGGTCGACGAGATGTACCAGCGATTCAAGCAGGACCCTTCATCCGTCGACGCGAGCTGGCACGAGTTTCTGACCGGTTACGACCCCGAGGCAGCAACCGACGAGACCGCCGGATCCAACGGTGCTGCCGGTAACGGCGCAGCCTCGAACGGTAGCTCGACCAAGTCCGCGCCTCCCGCAGCACCAGCGCCACCAGCCAAGCCGGCCGCCTCTGCTCCCGACAAGACCGACGCGCCGAAGGCCGCAGCACCCAAGGCCGCTCCGAAAGCCGCCGCTCCCAAGGCCGAGGCCGCGAAGCCTGCCGCTGCTGCCAAGCCTGCCGAGAAGAAGGCAGCGCCGGCCAAGCCCGCTCCCGCGAAGCCCGCCGCAGCCGAGTTCGGTGAAGAGTCGAGCAAGATTCTGCGCGGCGCTGCTGCCGCGGTGGCGAAGAACATGTCCGCCTCGTTGCAGATTCCCACCGCGACCAGCGTGCGTGCGATTCCGGCCAAGCTCATGGTCGACAACCGCCTCGTCATCAACAACCATCTCGCTCGTACCCGCGGCGGCAAGATCTCGTTCACACACCTGCTCGGCTACGCCATCGTGCAGGCCGTCAAGGCGTTCCCGAACATGAACCGCCACTTCGCCGAGGTCGACGGCAAGCCGAACGCCGTCACTCCGGCCGCGATCAACCTCGGTCTCGCCATCGACCTGCCCGGCAAGGACGGCAACCGTTCCCTCGTCGTCGCTGCCATCAAGAACACGCAGGACTTCACGTTCACGCAGTTCTACAACGCGTACGAGGACATCGTGCGTCGCGCTCGCGACGGCAAGCTCACCGGTGAGGACTTCCAGGGCGTCACCATCTCGCTGACCAACCCCGGTGGAATCGGAACCGTGCACTCGGTGCCGCGTCTGATGAACGGCCAGGGAGCCATCATCGGTGCCGGTGCCATGGAGTACCCGGCAGAGTTCCAGGGAGCCAGCGACGAGCGTCTCGCCGAGTTCGGCGTCGGCAAGCTCATGACGCTGACCTCGACGTACGACCACCGCATCATTCAGGGTGCGGAGTCGGGTGACTTCCTCAAGACGATCCACAACCTGCTGATCAGCGACGAGTTCTACGACGAGCTGTTCCACTCGCTGAAGATCCCCTACGAGCCCATTCGCTGGCGCAAGGATCTGCCCGAGGGCACGGTCGACAAGAACACCCGCGTGCTCGAGCTCATCGCGGCGTACCGCAACCGCGGTCACCTGATGGCCGACACCGATCCGCTGCAGTTCACCAAGGACAAGTTCCGGATGCATCCGGACCTCGACGTGATCAGCCACGACCTCACGCTGTGGGATCTCGACCGCGAATTCAAGGTCGGTGGATTCCACGGCAAGGACAAGATGAAGCTGCGGGACGTGCTCAGCGTTCTGCGCGACTCGTACTGCCGCCACGTGGGCGTCGAGTACACCCACATCCTCGAGACCGAGCAGGTCACCTGGCTGCAGGAACGCGTCGAGGCCAAGCACGTCAAACCGACTGTGGCGCAACAGAAGTACATTCTGAGCAAGCTCAACGCAGCCGAGGCGTTCGAGACGTTCCTGCAGACCAAGTACGTCGGGCAGAAGCGCTTCTCGCTCGAAGGTGCAGAGTCGGTCATCCCGATGATGGACTCCGTCATCGACCAGAGCGCCGAGTACGCCCTCGACGAGGTCGTCATCGGTATGCCGCACCGCGGTCGCCTCAACGTGCTCGCCAACATCGTCGGCAAGCCCTACTCGAAGATCTTCACCGAGTTCGAGGGCAACATGAACCCGGCCGCCGCACACGGCTCCGGCGACGTGAAGTACCACCTCGGTGCCGAGGGCACGTACATCCAGATGTTCGGTGACAACGACATCAAGGTCTCGCTCACCGCGAACCCGTCGCACCTCGAAGCCGTCGACCCGGTTCTCGAAGGCCTCGTCCGCGCCAAGCAGGACCTACTGGACAAGGGCACCGGCCAGGGCGGTTACTCCGTTCTGCCGCTGATGCTGCACGGAGACGCGGCATTCGCAGGCCAGGGCGTCGTCGCCGAGACGCTGAACCTGTCCGATCTGCGGGGCTACCGCACCGGCGGCACCGTGCACATCGTCGTCAACAACCAGGTCGGCTTCACCACGTCACCGGAGTTCTCGCGTTCGTCCGAGTACTGCACCGATGTGGCGAAGATGATCGCCGCGCCGATCTTCCACGTCAACGGCGACGACCCCGAGGCCTGCGCCTGGGTGGCTCAGCTGGCGGTGGACTTCCGTCAGAAGTTCCACAAGGACGTCGTCATCGACATGATCTGCTACCGCCGTCGCGGCCACAACGAGGGCGACGACCCCTCGATGACGCAGCCGGCGATGTACGACGTGATCGACACCAAGCGCAGCGTCCGCAAGAGCTACACCGAATCGCTCATCGGCCGTGGAGACATCTCGCTCAAGGAAGCCGAGGATGCACTTCGCGACTACCAGGGCCAGCTCGAACGCGTCTTCAACGAGGTACGCGAACTCGAGAAGTACACCCCGGAGCCCAGCGAATCGGTCGAACTCGACCAGCAGTTGCCTGCCAAGCTCACCACGGCCGTCGACAAGGCAGTGCTGCACCGCATCGGCGATGCGCACCTCGACGTTCCCGACGGATTCAACGTCCACCCGCGCGTCAAGCCGGTGCTCGAGAAGCGTCGCGAGATGGCGCACGAGGGCAAGGTCGACTGGGCCTTCGGCGAGCTGTTGGCGCTCGGATCGTTGGTGGACGAGGGACGCAACATCCGCTTCTCCGGCCAGGACACCCGACGCGGCACGTTCACCCAGCGTCACTCGGTGATCATCGACCGCAAGACCGGTGCCGAGTACACCCCGCTGCAGAACATCGGCAGTGACAACCCCGGCAAGTTCATGGTCTACGACTCCGCCCTCAGCGAGTTCGCCGCAGTCGGCTTCGAGTACGGCTACTCCGTGGGCAACCCGGACGCACTGGTGATGTGGGAAGCGCAGTTCGGCGACTTCGTCAACGGCGCGCAATCCATCATCGACGAGTTCATCTCGTCCGGCGAAGCCAAGTGGGGTCAGCTCTCCGACGTCGTGCTGCTGCTGCCGCACGGCCACGAGGGCCAGGGTCCCGACCACACGTCCGGACGCATCGAACGCTTCCTGACGCTGTGCGCCGAGGGCTCGATGACCGTCGCACTCCCCTCGACCCCCGCGAACTACTTCCACCTGCTGCGCAGGCACGCGCGTGACGGCATCCGTCGCCCGCTGATCGTCTTCACCCCGAAGTCGATGCTGCGCAACAAGGCAGCAGTGAGCAACATCGAGGACTTCACCGACGGCAAGTTCCACTCGGTGTTCGACGAGCCCACCTACGACACCGGCACCGGTGACCGCAGCGCGGTCAAGCGAGTGCTGATGGTCAGCGGCAAGCTCTACTACGAGCTGCTCGCACGCAAGCAGACGGACAACCGCGACGACGTCGCCATCGTCCGCATCGAGCAGCTCTACCCCGTGCCGGTCCGCCGCATCCGGGAAGCACTCGAAAGCTACCCGAATGCAACGGAATTCCGTTGGGTTCAGGAAGAGCCTGCGAACCAGGGTGCCTGGCCGTTCTTCGGTCTCGCGTTGCCCGAGCTCGTCCCCGAGAAGCTGGTCGGCATCAAGCGCATCTCGCGTCGCGCAATGTCCGCCCCGTCGTCAGGATCGAGCAAGGTGCACGCCGTCGAGCAACTCGAAATCATCGACGAGGCCTTCAACGCAGTCGGCGAAGGCTAGAAAATTCGACAACGACAGCGGCCCACTTCCTCGGAAGTGGGCCGCTGTTGTCGTTTCTGCACTCCCCCCGCTCCGCGTCAATGGACCATCACATGCGTCTGAGCAGTGCAACGGTCCATCCACGCAGAGTCAGTGGCTGAGTGAATGCACCGCTGCATACGTCTGGGAAGTGCAAGGGTCCATTGACGCGTGCGGGGCGGGGCGACGCGTGCGGGGCGACGGGCGGGGGGCCACCGACTGGATCAATGCGAGATTCAGTCGGTCAGACTGCAACGAAGGGACATTGATCCCAACCGGGGCGGGCGTCGGTCAGGCTGAGGCGTCGGCGTCGGTTCCCAGGAGTGCGGTGATCATTCCTGGAGCCAGTGCTACCGCGGGCAGAGCGTTGACGTTGAGGTCGATCAGTTCGTCGCGGCTCAGTTCGGGCGCGGTGAGCCAGTTGATGGTCGTTTCCTCGACGAATGCGATCCAGCCGCGAACGGCCAGCACGATGGTGGGGGTGACCTCGATGTCGAGTCCCCCGAGTTGCGCGACGGTTCGCTCGGCCATGGCGGAGCGGGTGTCCTCGAACAGCGCGCGCATCTGCGGGTCGCCACTGGGAGTGCCGCGCAGGAGCGAGACGTACATCTGCCGCTTGTCGGTGACGTAATCGACGTAGTTCGCGATGGAGTCGCGCAAAATCTCGTACGGTGGCAACGACGAATCGGGTGCGGTGCGCTCGAGCATGACGCGCGAGGATTCACGCACGATTTCGAGGTGGAACTCCTGCTTGGAGGCGAAGTAGTGGAACAGAAGACCTCGGGAGACGCCTGCTTGGTCTGCGATGTCCTCGACGGAGATCTGTTCGAGGGGGCGGTCGGCGAGCATTTCGGTGCCGAGCTCGATCAGTTGCGCTCGTCGTTGCTGCGGACTGAGTCTGGTCCTCTTCGTTGTCGATGTGCCGGGGCTGTTCACGAACGCCATGCAACCACCCTACTGAATGTTAGTCAATAACTATTGACTCACACTCAATAAGCTTCTACGCTCCCCTACATGAGTCTTCCCGTAACAGATACTTCGGACCGTGCAACGACGCCGCGTCACGTCGATACGCTGATCATCGGCAGCGGATTCGCCGGCCTCGGTGCCGCGATCAAGTTGACGAAGGCAGGCAAGAAGGACTTCGTCGTCATCGAACGCGGCCACGACGTCGGTGGCACCTGGCGCGACAACACCTACCCCGGTGCCGCCTGCGACGTGCCGTCGCACCTGTACTCCTACTCGTTCGCGTTGAACCCGAACTGGACGCGCTCGTTCTCCACGCAGCCCGAGATCCAGAAGTACATCGCCGGGGTGGCGCGCAAGTACGGCGTCATGGACAAGCACGTGTTCGGCACGGATGTGACCTCGGCCCGCTGGAACGCCGAGACCAACCGCTGGGACGTCGAGACCACCACGGGCAACTACACCGCGAAGATCGTCGTCTCCGCCGTCGGCGCGCTGTGTGAGCCGAACCTGCCCGACATCAAGGGAATTCACGACTTCAAGGGCGACGTCTTCCATTCGGCCCAGTGGAATCACGACGTCTCGCTCGCCGGCAAGCGCGTCGCCGTCATCGGTACCGGTGCCTCGGCGATTCAGATCGTGCCCGCCATCGCAGATCAGGTGAAGCACCTCGACGTGTACCAGCGCACCGCGCCGTGGATTCTTCCCCGCGCGGACCGCCCGTACACCAAGCTCGAACGCTTCGCCTTCAAGCACGTTCCCGGATTTCAGCGTCTCTCGCGGACCGGCATCTACGCGATGCGCGAGACGCAGGTCGTCGGACTGGCGAAGGCTCCGGCCTTCATGAAGCCGCTGCAGTGGGCGTCGGAGAACCACCTGCGCACGCAGATCAAGGACAAGACCCTCCGCGCGAAGGTCACGCCGAACTTCCGCATCGGCTGTAAGCGCATGCTGATCTCGAACGCGTACTACCCCGCGCTCGCCAAGAGCCACGTCGATCTCGTCACCGACGGCATCGCCGAGATCCGCGAGGGCTCCATCGTCACCAAGGACGGCACCGAACGCCCCATCGACGCGCTCGTCGTCGCCACCGGCTTCCACGTCACCGACTCCCCCGCCTACCACGGCATAACCGGCAAGGACGGCCGCACGCTGGCCGAAACCTTCGAGGACGGCGGTCAGCAGGGCTACAAGGGCGCGGCGGTCGCGAACTTCCCCAACATGTTCTTCCTGGTGGGCCCCAACACCGGCCTGGGCCACACGTCGATGGTGTTCATGATCGAGTCGCAGATCAACTACCTGGTCGACGCGTTGAACACCATCGACAAGCACGACATCGGCACCATCGAGGTGCGCAAGGACGTGCAGGACGAGTA
>NZ_LVCU01000493.1:0-13438 GCF_001647185.1 Rhodococcus sp. EPR-147 | reverse complement strand
GACGCTGTGGCCGGGCTTCACCTTCGAGTTCCGCAGAATAACCAGGAACTTCGATCTCGATGCGTACCGTAGCGTCGCTACCGCAGACCTGCCCTCCGGACCGTCGGCGACCAACTCCGCCGGCAACAACACAGACAAGGTGTCCGCACGATGAGCACATTCACAGGCAAGGTGGCAGTCGTCACCGGCGCGGGCTCGGGAATCGGCCGCGCCCTGGCCCTCGAACTGGCCGGCCGCGGAGCGAAGTTGGCATTGTCCGACGTCGACACCGCCGGACTCGACGAAACGGTTCGACGAGTCGAGGCGTTGGGCGCCGAGGTCAAGTCGGACTTCTTGGATGTGTCCCAGCGCGAGACCGTGCTGGATTACGCCGAGGCCGTCGTCGCGCATTTCGGCAAGGTCAACCAGATCTACAACAACGCCGGTATCGCGTACCACGGTGACGTGGACAAGTCCTCGTTCAAGGACATCGAGCGCATCGTCGACGTCGATTTCTGGGGAGTCGTCAACGGCACCAAGGCATTTCTGCCGCACATCCAGGCCTCCGGCGACGGCCACATCATCAACATCTCCAGCCTGTTCGGCCTGCTCGCCATGCCGTCCCAGTCGGCGTACAACGCGGCGAAGTTCGCCGTCCGCGGGTTCAGTGAATCGCTGCGGATGGAGATGTTGATCTCCAAGGCACCGGTGAAGGTGACCGTGGTGCACCCCGGTGGCATCAAGACCGCCATCGCCCGCAACGCGACCGTCGCCGAGAACTTCGATCAGGCCGACGTGGCCAAGTTCTTCGACAGCAAGCTCGCCAAGACCACCCCGATCGACGCGGCCAAGACCATCCTCAAGGGCGTCGAGAAGGGCAAGGGCCGGGTGCTCATCGGGTCCGACGCCATCGCCCTCGATCTGTTGCAGCGCATCACCGGCTCTCGCTACCAGGGCCTGATCGCCGCGGTGTCCAAGCGCGCGCTGCCGCGTACGAAGAAGTAGGCGAGCCCGTGAAGTCCTTCTACGTTCCCCTGCCGATCGTCGCGGCAGCACTCAAGCCCTTCTATCGCCTGGCGCTGAATCCGCGTCTGTCGTTCCGAGCGCAGCGGGCCCTGCTCGAGGCGGCGGCTCCGGCGCAGACTCTTCCGCACGGAACCGTCGCGCAGAAGTTGACGCTCGCCGGACGGCGAGCGGAGCGCATCACCGTCGGGGCAACCGAACGCGACACCGCGATTCTGTACCTGCACGGCGGCGCGTACACGATCGGTTCGATCAACACGCACCGGTCGTTGGCCGCGCATCTGGCGCGGGAATCGGCCAGCGCCGTCTACGTGCTCGACTACCGGTTGGCCCCGGAGAACCCGTACCCGGCCGGTCTGGACGACGCCGTGGCGGCGTTCCGCGAGCTGGTCCGCGTGCACGGATTCACCGCGGACCGCATCGCCATCGCAGGCGATTCCGCCGGTGGAGGTCTGACGGTCGCCACCGCCCGGCGTCTGGTGGACGACGGCACCAGCCCGGCCGCCCTCGGCCTGATCTCGCCCTGGGTCGATCCCGGTGCGCGCGACGCCGCCAAGGACCGCGATCTCGTGGTCAACACCGGCTGGTCCTACAGCTCGGCCGACGCCTATCTGGGTGCGGGCGATCCACTCGACCAGGGCTTCGCACCGCTGCTGGGCAACCTCGACGGACTGCCTCCGACCGTCATGCACGTCGGCACCGACGAGGTGCTGTACGCGCAGATCACCGCGTTCGCGGACAAGCTGCGATCGTCGGGCGTCGAGCTCGAGCACGTGGAATACAAGAAGCTCTGGCACGTGGCTCATCTACAGGCGTCGATCCTGCGGGAGGCGGCTCAGGCCGTCCATCACATGGGCTCGTACCTGGGCCGCAAGGTCAGGGCAACGCAGACGGGCACAGTGTCACAGGTTGCGCTCACCGAGCCAGCGGCCGGCGACCTCGCCTGACGGAACGCCGTTGCGGACCTCGCCGATCATGTCGGCGAGGTCCGCAGTCGTCAGCTCCCCCGCCACCACGGAAAAGGACCTCACAGCACTCTCGCTGAGCACTCCGTCGACGTAGAGCGGAACCACGTTCTGCGCGGGATACACATGATCGTCGTCGGGCAGCGTGGTCAGATCCTTCGCCAACGGGCCGAACGAGGCGGTGCGAATCGCGAGTACGTCGACCTCCCCGGCGTTCAACCCGTCGACGGCGGACTGCGCATCGGCATACGGAGTGATATCGGTGAACGACGCCCCTGTGAACGTGGGACTCTTCGTGCCTTCGGCAATGACGTCCATGGGATCGACCTGGCCGTCCACGATTCCCACGGTCTTTTCCTCACGCCCCAGGAAGTCGGTCACCGTCTCGTCGCCCGATTCACTGTCCGACGCCACCGCAATGGCAAGTCGATCCTCGGCGGTGGCGTAATCCCCCACCGACAACCCGGCCGGCAGTGATCGGTTCAGTTCGGTGTACACGTCCTCGGCCTCGGTTGCCGCAGACAGAGTGTCGAAGGTGCGCAGCAGTTCTCCGGTGAGATCGGGAACCATCGTCACCTCACCGCGGTCCAGTGCCGCGAGGTAGTCGGCTCGGTCTCCCAGGTCGTCCTTCACCTCGACGTCCGCTCCCGTCGACCGCAGTCCACCGGCGTAGATCTGCGCGAGCAGACGCGACAGATCCGAGCTGCCTGCTCCGACGACGACGGCCGCGCCGGCAGGGTCGGTCGACGCGCCCGCACTGCAACCGCCGACCAGTCCGGCGATCGACATCACCAGGGCTGCTGCCAGAACCGACGATCGCACTGTCATTTTCTCCTGTTCACTGCCCGGGTGGTTTACCGATCTCGGCCGCGGGGCACTAGTGCGAACGAGACGGTAGTCGAACCAACCTTATGGGCACGCTGAATTCGACTACCATCCCGAGCAGCCCGAGTCCTGGTTTCGACGATGCCCCCGCAGCCCGGTGGCGGCGGTCGGCGATGGGTAGGACTGTGCCCGAACCGATGGAAGGACACCATGACCACCTCCCGAATCACGCGCGCGTTCTCCGCTCCGAGGGCAGTGGCCGCCGTAGCCGCACTCGCTCTCTCGGTCACCGCTCTGACCGCCTGCGGCGGAAATTCGGATCCACTGTCCAGCGGTGGCGGCGAGAGCAACAGCGACACCAACTCGATCATCGTCGGCTCGGCCAACTTCCCCGAGTCCGAGACCGTGGCGAACATCTACGCCGAGGCTCTGCGCGCCAACGGTTTCGAGGTGAGCACCAAGCTCAACATCGGCAGCCGTGAGGCCTACATTCCGGCAGTGCGAGACGGGTCGATCGACCTGATCCCCGACTACACCGGCAACCTGCTGCAGTACTTGGACGAATCCGCGACCGCCACGTCCTCCGAGGACGTCCTGGCCGCGCTACCCGCGGCTCTGGGCGACGACCTCACCGTGACGGCGCAGGCACCGGGCGAGGACAAGGACGCCGTCGTCGTCACGCGTCAGACCGCCACCGAGCGCAACCTCACCACCATCGGCGATCTCGCCCCGTTCTCCTCCGAGGTGACCTTCGCCGGTACCCCGGAATTCCAGGAACGCGTCGGCGGCCTGCCCGGTCTGCGAGACAAGTACGGCCTGGACATCTCACCCGGCAACTACATCCCGATCTCCGACGGCGGCGGCCCGGCGACGGTCGAGGCCCTCGTCTCCGGACAGGTCGTCGCCGCGGACATCTTCACCACCGCCCCCTCGATCGCACAGAACGATCTGGTCGTCCTCGAGGATCCGGAGAACAACTTCGCGGCCCAGAACATCATTCCGGTGCTGCGTAAAGCCAAGCAGTCCGACAAGCTCACTCAGGTGCTCGACGCCGTGTCGGCGCAGATCACCACCGAGGAGCTGATTGCGCTGAACACGCGAGTGTCCGGTGACGAGAAGGTCGAGCCCGCGGCAGCAGCAGCGGATTGGGTCCAGGACAAGGGTCTGGATCAGCCGGTCAGCTGATGATCACCTTCGAGAGCATCAACAAGACGTATCCGGACGGCACCACTGCCGTCGACTCGCTGGACCTGGTGATCGAGCCACACTCGTTCACCGTGTTCGTGGGGCCGTCCGGCTGCGGCAAGACCACCTCGATGCGAATGATCAATCGCATGATCACGCCCACCTCGGGCGTCATCACGGTCGACGGGCGCAACATCGCAGACATCGACGCGGTGAAGCTGCGCCGCGGCATCGGATACGTCATCCAGAGTGCCGGGTTGCTGCCGCACCGGACCGTCGTCGACAACGTCGCCACGGTGCCGGTACTCAACGGCGAATCGCGTCGCGCAGCACGCACAGCCGCGCTCGACGTTCTCGAGCGCGTCGGCCTCGACCCGGCATTCGCCTCGCGCTACCCGGCGCAACTGTCCGGCGGGCAGCAACAGCGTGTGGGCGTCGCCCGGGCGCTTGCCGCAGACCCGCCGATCCTGCTGATGGACGAGCCCTTCAGCGCGGTCGACCCGGTGGTTCGGGAGGAACTGCAGATCGAGATGCTGCGACTGCAGGCCGATCTGAAGAAGACGATCGTGTTCGTCACCCACGACATCGACGAGGCCGTACGGCTCGGTGATCGCATCGCCGTGTTCGGACCCCAGGGCCGATTGCAGCAGTACGACAAGCCGGAAACCGTACTCGCCTCCCCGGCAACGTCCTTCGTGGCGTCGTTCGTCGGTCGCGATCGTGGCTACCGCGGCCTGTCGTTTCGATCGGCACAGTCGGTGACCATGCACCCCATCCATACGGCTACCGAGGACGAGATCCACGGTCTGAGGCTGGACCAGGGGCAGTGGGTCCTCGTCGTCGATGGGCAGCGCCGTCCACTCGGATGGATCGACGCGACCGGAGTCGAGAAGGTGCGCGAAGGCCGGAGCATCGACGAGAGCACGGCGGCGGGCGGCTCCCTGTTCCTCGAGGGCGGCGATCTGCGTCAGGCACTCGACTCGGCGATCTCCTCGCCGTCGGGGATCGGTGTCGCGGTCGATGCATCCGGGGCGGCCGTGGGTAGCGTCGACGGGGCTGAGATACTCGAAAACCTTGCTGCACAACGCAAGTCGGAGGACTCCGAACGCAACCGGCACCACTTCCTCACTACCGGGGACAACGAACAGTGACCTGGCTGCTGGACAACTTCGATGTGGTTCTCGGCTACACGAAGACTCACCTGTATCTCTCGCTCGTCCCGCTGCTCATCGGACTGTTGATCGCCATCCCGTTGGGTACCGTCATTCGCAACACCCGTTGGGTTCGCCGAATCACGTTGACGGTGGCCAGTATTGCCTTCACGCTTCCGTCGCTGGCTTTGTTCGTCACCATCCCCGCGATCGTCGGTCTGCCCGTTCTCGATCCGTTGAACGTGGTGATCGCGCTGGCGGTGTACTCGACCGCGCTGCTCGTGCGCGCAGTACCCGAGGCACTCGATTCGGTGCCGTTCGCCGTGGTCGATTCCGCCGAGGCGATGGGCTACTCGACACTGCGGAGAGCAGTGACCGTCGAACTGCCACTGGCACTTCCGGTACTCATCGCCAACATCAGGGTCGTCGCGGTCACGAACATCTCGTTGGTCTCGGTGGGCTCGGTGATCGGCATCGGCGGCCTCGGCCAGCTGTTCACCCAGGGCTACCAGCGTGACTATCCCGATCAGATTTTCGCGGGCATCATCTCGATCGTGTTCCTGGCGTTGATCTTCGACGCGGCCCTGTACCTGCTGGGGCGTCGTCTCACCCCGTGGACGCGGCTGAGCACAGGCTCGTCGAAGAAGAAGGCACGCGCATGAATCTCTTCTCCGAGGCGTTCTCGTACATTCTCGACGGCGGAAATTGGGCCGGTCCCACGGGAATCGGCGCACGGCTGATCGAACACATGTGGTACAGCCTGTTGGCAGTGTTGCTCTCGGCTGCCGTCGCGGTTCCGGTCGGTCTGCTCATCGGTCACCTGCGCCGCGGTGAGGCCGTCATCGTCGGGCTCGTCAACGCGCTGCGGTCGCTGCCGACCCTCGGCATTCTCGTGTTTCTGGTTCTGGTGATCGGGTTGGGCCTGATCCCGCCGATCATCGCATTGGTGCTGCTGGGCATTCCTCCGCTGTTGGCCGGCACGTACTCCAGCATCGCGAACGTCGACGCCAACGTCGTCGACGCCGCCCGGGCGATGGGGATGACCGAAACCCAAGTGCTGTTTCGCGTCGAGATCCCCAACGCTCTGCCCCTGATCCTCGGCGGGTTGCGCAACACCACACTGCAGATCATCGCCACCGCGACCATCGCGGCCTACGTCAACCTCGGCGGGCTCGGCCGTTACATCTTCGACGGGCTCGCGCTCTACGACTACGGCCGCGTTCTGGTCGGCGCGATTCTGGTGGCGCTGCTGACCCTGATCGTCGACGGTCTGCTCGCCCTCGCCGTGTGGGCGTCCGTCCCGGGAACCGGTCGCCTGCGGCGGATGCCGACCGGACTCGCGAAGGTCTGACTCGAGCCACGACGAAAGACACCGGCGAACCGCAGGCCCGGGTGGGGCCGGGTTCGCCGGTGTTTTCTTTCCGTTTTCCTACGCGACGCCCTCGGCTCGCGCTGCTGCCGCAACTGCGTCCGCAACGGCCGGGGCGACACGAGGATCGAGTGGGCTGGGCACGATTTTGTCCGCAGCCAACTCGTCGCCGAGAACCGAGAGGATTGCCTCGGCAGCGGCGAGCTTCATGCCTTCGGTGATGCGGCGGGCACCTGCGTCGAGCGCGCCCTTGAACACACCGGGGAAGGCGAGAACATTGTTGATCTGGTTCGGGAAGTCGCTGCGTCCGGTTGCCACGATGGCGGCGTACTTCCTCGCCACCTCCGGATGGATCTCCGGATCCGGGTTGGACAGCGCGAACACGATGGAGTCCGCGGCCATCGAGGCGATGTAGCTCTCGTCGACCTTGCCCGCGGACAGACCGAGGAACACGTCGGCTCCGGCCAGGGCGTCGACCGCTCCGCCGGCCAGTGCACGGGGGTTGGTGCGCGCGGCGAGGTCGGCCTTGACGCTGGTGAGATCCTGGCGATCGGAACAGACGATCCCCCGCGAGTCCAGCACCACCACGTCCCGGATGCCGGCCAGGAGGAGCATGTTGGCGCACGCCGCACCTGCTGCCCCGGCTCCGGAGATGACGACCTTCAGTTCGGAGGTGCTCCGGCCCTGCACCTTCGCGGCCCCGTTGAGCGCGGCGAGGACGACGATGGCGGTGCCGTGTTGGTCGTCGTGCATGACCGGGCATTCGAGCGCCTCGATGACGCGGCGTTCGATCTCGAAGCAGCGCGGTGCCGAGATGTCTTCGAGGTTGACGGCACCGAAGCTGTGCCGCATCCGCACGATGGTCTCGACGATCTCGTCGACGTCGTTGGTGTCGAGCACGATCGGGATGGAGTCGAGGCCCGCGAACTTCTTGAACAGTGCGGCCTTGCCTTCCATCACCGGCAACGACGCGCGCGGACCGATATCGCCCAGGCCGAGCACTGCGGAACCGTCGGAGATGACGGCGACGAGGCGATCGGTCCAGGTGTATCGCTTGGCCAGCGCGGGTTCGGCGGCGATGGCGCGGCTGACCTGGGCCACTCCTGGGGTGTAGGCGATAGAGAGATCGCGCTGGGTCTCGAGCGGTGCCGCCAACTCGACCGACAGCTTTCCGCCGAGGTGCCCGGCGAAGATCTCCTCGTCGGTGATTCCGGCGGGAAGGGCCGGCGTTGTGGGTGTTGCTGCGGTGTCTTCGACTGCCGTCACGGTGAAAGCTCCTCGCACTGTCGACCTCGACCGGCGAGGCGACGAAATGTCAACGAAGTGAGTGGTGGAAATGAGGGCCGTCGGAGTGCGCCAGTGCTGGCTGCAAACTGCCGAGAGCGTGTCTCGCATGTGAGGCGGGTGCGCCTGCACGATCAGCGATGGGCTGTAGCCCTGTCGGTGCCCCAGTGTGCCACATCGCAACCCCACCTGACCACAGAGTCAGAAGAGAGCAGATCTCGGGGCCACCACCGCTTCTACTGCCACCACCGCTTCTACTGCCACCACTGTGTCCACAGGACGAGGCCGGTGGCGACGAAGACCACGATCGCCCCGAGGACGGCCGAGAATCCGCGACGGTGATCGGTGACGCGCTGCGCGAACACGGCAACGATCGCCGCGACGATGTGTGCGGCGACCGACAGACCGCCAGGACCGGGGAATCCGCGGGAGTGCCCCAGATACTGCGTGACGGCGACGCCGATGGCGAGCACCACCAGTCCTGCGGTGACGATGCCGCTGAGCCCGCGCAGGAATCGGAGCCCGAACGATCCCCCGGTCATCCGCCGGCCACGAATCCGCGAACAGAATCCGCGATCAGCTGCACCGCGATGGCGGCGAGCAACAGACCGGCGATGCGGGCCAACAGCGAGATGCCGCCCTCTCCGAGGAGCCGGATCAGCGCCGTCGAGAACCGCAGCACCAGGAAGAACAGCACGTGAATGGTGATGATGCCCAACGCAATTGCCAGGAACGAACCGGCGTCACCGTCGGCCTGGCTGACGTAGACGATCACCGCGGCGATGGCACCGGGGCCGGCCATGAGCGGAGTCCCGAGCGGCACGAGCGCGACGTTGACGTCCTCCGCGGCGGTGTCTCCGCCCGCGCCCTTTCCGGTGAGCAGTGACAACGCGATGAGCAGCAGCAACAACCCACCTGCGCCCTGCAGTGCCGGAATGCCGATGTGCAGGTAGCTCAGGATCGCTTGGCCGCCGATCGCGAACACCGAGATGACGGTCAGTGAGACGGCGGGAGCCTGCCACGCGGCCTTGTTGCGTTCTTCTTTGCTCTTGCGGCCCACCAGCGACAGGAACACGGGGATCGCGCCCGGTGGGTCCATGATGACGAACAGGGTGATGAGCACCGTCAGGTAGAGCGTCACGTCGAATGTCATGGGCGTGCCGCCGCGACGAGACGGTCGTATTGCTCTGGGGCCGTGGTGTATTCGCCCAGTTTCACCGTCTTGTTGGTGCCGTGGTAGTCCGAGGATCCGGTGACGATCAGGTCCAGTTCGGCAGCGAGATCGGCCATCACCGCGGTGTCCTGCGGCGAGTGGTCCATGTGATGCACTTCCACTCCCCCGAGACCGCGCGCTGCGAGTTCGCGAATGTGATCGAGGTCGAGGATGCGACCGCGGGCACGAGCTCTGGCGTGCGCGAGCACACTGACACCGCCTGCCGCGGCGATCATGTCCACCGCGACCTCGAGGGGGGTGTCCACCTTCTCGACGTAGTACTTGCCGCTCGTCGCCAACGGACCGGCGAACGCAGCGTCCATGTTCGGAACGTAGCCGGCGTCGATCAGCGCGCGACCCAGGTGCGGTCGTCCGGCTGCCGCTCCGGCCGAGGCCAGCACCGCGTCGGGATCGATGGGCAGACCGTCCGCCGCCATCTTCTCGGCGATGGCACGCAATCGAGTGACCCGCTCGCCGCGCAACCGTGCGCGCTCGCCCGCGAAGGCCGCGTTCGCCGGGTCGAACAGATACGCCAGCAGATGCACCGGAACCGGCTCGCCGTCCTCGCCTCGCCCGGTGCAGGAGAGTTCCATGCCGCGCACCAGCGTGAGGCCGGACGGCAAAGCGGCGGCCGCTTCGTCCCACCCCGAGGTGGTGTCGTGGTCGGTCAGAGCCACCACCGACAGTCCCGCCTCGGCTGCGGCGCGGACCAGCTCGGCCGGGCTGTCGGTGCCGTCGGACGCCGTCGAGTGGGTGTGGAGATCGATGAGCACCTGCACAGTGTTCCAGGCCCACTCCGTCGTCGTTTTGCTGGCGTACGATTGCCCGCCATGCCGTCCCTTCCACCACGCCCGTCGCTGCCGTCACTGCATCGACGTTCGGCCAAGGCCGGTCCCGAGCCGATACCGCGCATTCCGGTGCCCACGGCCCGGGCGATCGTCGACTGCGCGGTCTACGTCGACGGGGCTCGACTGCCCGGGAGATTCACGCACACCTCGGCCATCGCGGAGGTCCGCGCCCGCGGCGAGGGATTCGTGTGGGTCGGTCTGCATGCACCCGACGAACACCAGATGAGCGCGATCGCCCAGTGTTACGGCCTGCACGAGCTGATGGTCGAGGACACCGTGCACGCCCATCAGAGGCCCAAGCTCGAGCGCTACGACGACGTCGCATTCCTGGTGCTGCGCACGGTGAAGTACGTCGAGCACGAGTCGGTGACGACGGCCAACGAGATCGTCGAGAGCGGCGAGATCATGGTGATGGTCGGCCGCGACTTCGTCATCACCGTCCGGCACGGGGAGCATTCGGGGTTGGCCGGTGTGCGTCAGCGCCTCGAAGCGAACCCGGAACAGCTCGCGCTCGGTCCGTCGGCGGTACTGCACGCGGTGGCCGACCACGTCGTCGACGAGTATCTCGCGGTGACCGACTCGATCGAGCGAGACGTCGACGGCATGGAGGAGGAAGTGTTCTCGCCGCACCACCACGTGCCCATCGAGAACATCTATCTCCTCAAGCGGGAGGTCGTCGAGCTGCGCCGGTCGGTGACACCACTGTCGACGCCGTTGGCGCGTCTGGTGCAGGAGCCGAGCGTCCCCAAGGCGGTGCGACGCTACCTGCGCGACGTGCAGGACCATCAGACGACCGTCGCCGAACGTATCTCCGAGTACGACGAGGTGCTCAGCTCATTGGTCGACGCCGCGCTGGCGCGAGTGACGATGCAGCAGAACCTGGACATGCGCAAGATCTCGTCGTGGGTGGCGATCGCCGCTGTGCCGACGATGGTCGCGGGCATCTACGGGATGAATTTCGACAACATGCCCGAGTTGCACTGGACGTACGGCTATCACCTGATGGTCGCGGTCGTGTTGTGCGTGTGTATCGGACTGTGGCGGACGTTCCACAAGAACGACTGGCTCTAGCGACCTTTCGCAGATTGGACAACGTCCAACAGAGTCCGACGGTCGTTGGTGATTACCCCGACCCCTTCCGGGTCACGATCCCGCCGGTCCTGACCGGATGAGACTGCAGAAGTTCTGCATCTCCGTCCGGAAGGGATCGATGAGAATCCGCTCACTGGTACTGGCCGTCGCGATCATGACCGTCTGCGCGCCGGGTACAGCTCATGCCGGGTCGAACCCCGATCTCGGTCCCGTGCTCACCGTCGATCCGGCCGCCCTCGACCACGCCCTCACGTGCACCACCGATCTGCACGACGCCACCCGCGATCCGGTCCTGCTCACCCCGGCCTTCGCCACCGATCAGCAATCGTTCGGTTGGAACTATCTGCAGTCACTGCCCGCCGCTGGGATACCGGTGTGCAGCCTCTCGCTTCCCGACGAGGGCTACGGAGACCTGCAGGTCGCCGCCCAGTACGTGGTGCATGCGGTCCGCACCATGGCAGCCGACAGCGGTCGCCGAGTCGTCCTGATGGGTCACCAGCACGGTCCACTCGACGAGCTGTGGGCGTTGACGTTCTGGCCGGATCTGCCCGAACTGGTGTCGGACTTCATCTCGCTCGCCACCCCGTACAACGGCACCGACTCGGCGCGCTCGGGATGCGACGACTCGCACGAATGCCCGCCGGCGAACTGGCAGATCGCCACCGGATCGAAGTTCCTCACCGCACTGGCGGCGCGTCCGTTGCCCGCGGGGCCCAGCTACACCTCGATCTATACGAAGTTCGACCAATTGATCTACCCGCAACCGCACGCCAGCACCCTCGCCGGGGCCGCCAACATCGCCGTCCAGGACGTCTGCCCGCTCCGGCCCGTCGAACATTTCAACATCATCGGCGACAACGTCGCCTTTCATCTCGTCCTCGACGCGCTCGAACACGACGGACCTGCTGTGCGCGAACGCATCTCGGACGACCTGTGTTTCACCACCACGATGCCGAACCTGCGTTACGACGCGGATGCCGCGATCACCGGACTGAAGTACCTGGCCGAGGTGCCTCTGCACCTCATCTTCGATTCCGTCACCGCCGAACCGGAATTGGCGTCCTACGCGCGATGACTTCTCGTCAGAGACTGGCCGCAGATCGATTCGGATCGCGCACGTCGATCCCTGCCTCGGTCCAGGCCTCCCGCAGGGCCGCGGCACCGCGTAGACGCACCCACGCGGCCTCGGTGCCGGTCAACGGCACTGCGGCCAGAAAGCGAACCGGATCGTAGGGCTCGGGCAGCGTCAGATCGGCGACATCGCTCTCGCCCAGCAGCACTGCGGTGAACGGCGCGTTGGTCCACAGCGGCTCGCCCAGGTCGAGCAGCGCGTCCTCGACGAGTACGACGCCCTCCACCGCGGGAGAGGCAGCGAGCACGGCCAGGGACTTGTGCACGCCCGACGCCACGCCTGCTCCACCGCGCAGAGTCAGCACCAGTTCGGCTCGGGGGCCGCGCGAGGGATCGGCGACGAGTTCGTTGGGGTCGGCCATTGGGTGACGAGAACAGCCGAGACTGACGTACCGGACCACGTCGGAGTCCGCGCCGAATCTCAGCACGTCCAGTGACTCGAGGCCGAGGAACGTCACCGACGCCGACGACGGATTCTCGTCGCCGATCTCGGTCACCAGATGTGCGCGTACCGCTTCGATGACACTGTCGCTCACCTGACCCATCCAACACCACCGATGCCCGAGAAGTCCGTTCGGAGGTACCACCGCACCGGAGGTGGGTACCGTCGTACCCGTGGTCTCCGTTCTCGCAGTTGCCGACGAAACGATCGAATCCCTGTGGAGTCCGCAGGTGAAGTCGCTCGCAGTCGACCTGATCCTCGGCGCGGGCGACCTCCCGTTCGATTACCTCGAGTACCTCACCGACGCGCTGAACGCACCGTGTGTGTTCGTGCCGGGCAATCACGACGCGGACCTCACCGGGTACTCGGCCGGGCGCGCGGGGTGGATGCGTGCCGGGCTGCCCGCCACCTGGCCCGGACCGGTCGGTGCCGTCAACGTCGATCGTCGCATCGTGTCGGCGGCAGGCCTCCGGATCGCCGGGCTCGGCGGGTCCATCCGCTACAACGGTGGGCCCAATCAGTGGACCCAACGGCAGCAGCGACGTCGATCACGAACGCTGACCCGAACGTTCGCGTGGCATCGCAACGTGCGCAAGGACCTTCGGCCCGTCGACATTCTGCTCACCCACAGTCCACCGCTCGGCGTCGGCGACGACACCGATCCGGCGCACATCGGTTTCGACTGTCTGGACGAGGTGACGCGTCGACTCTCCCCACAGTTGTTGTTGCACGGCCACATTCATCCGCACGGTCACACCCCGGACGACCTGTCCCTGCACGGCGCGGCGGTGATCAACACCGTCGGATACACCCTCCTCGAGATCGAACCGGGCGGCGAGAGACCGGATTTCGAGACACCCAAGATCGTGAGGCGCAGACATGGCACGTGACACCGGATTTCCGGCCGCCGACGCGGAGAACGACTTCACCC
>NZ_LVCU01000492.1:0-2143 GCF_001647185.1 Rhodococcus sp. EPR-147 | reverse complement strand
GTCGCCGCCCTCGGCAAGGTGGGCGAGCGTCACCTCGGCCTGCAGGTCATCCGCGTCGAGACCATCGTCGGCAGCGTCGATCGCACTCGTGATTTCGATCGATTCTTTCGGCCGACGTCGGCGCGCATCCGCGAACGCTGGCAACGACTCGCGGCTGCTCAGCGCCGCGGCGAGGCGATGCCGCCGATCCAGGTGTACCGCATCGGTGGCATGCACTTCGTCGTCGACGGACACCATCGAGTCTCCATCGCCTTCGCGATGCACCGGACGTCGATCGACGCCGTCGTCACCTAGATCATCACCCGCATCTCACCGGAGGGCATCACCCGACGCGGCGACCTGCTGATCAAGGATCACCGGCGCATCTTCCTCAGTCGTGTCCCGTTGGTGGGCAAGGCACGCGAGGCCGTTCAGGTGACCGATCCGTTCGATTACGCCCAGCTGAGCGAATCGGTGGAGGCGTGGGGCTTCCGGTTGATGCAGGAGGTCGGCGAGTTCGTCGACCGCGGTACCGTCGCGCGGCGCTGGTTCGGTGAGGAGTACCTCCCGGTGGTGCGCATGGTGCGCGCTGCGGAGATCCTCGAGGACCGCACCGACGCGGAGGCGTACCTGTGGATGAGCCGGGAGCGTTACCGCCTGGTGCGCGAGCATGTGTGGAACGACGAGATCGTCAGCGAACTGCGGCAGAAGGCGCTGGGCAAGCCCACCCGTCCGCAGTGACACGGTGCCGTCGTCGGGGACCGCTTCCCTCGTTCGGCGATATCTGATAGTCACTTAGATGCATTCAACAATTTATTTGCGTCGCTTCTAGTGCTTTTTCGACAGGTAACGAGGTAGTTCTTCCATGTCCACCCGCCGCATACTGCTGCCCGGACTCTGTTTCATCGTCATGACTCTCGCCGTTCTGCAGACGATGGTCGTCCCCATCGTCGGAACCATCGGCACCCAACTCGGCGTCAGCACCACGGCCGCAGGTTGGGTACTGACGGGCAACCTCCTCGCAGCGGTCATTGCCACCCCCGTCATCGGCCGGCTCGCCGACCTGCACGGCAAGCGGCCGGTGCTCATCGGTGTACTCACCGTCGTCCTCGCCGGGTCCTTGCTCGCGGCCCTGACGCACTCGCTGCTCTGGTTGATCGTCGGTCGCGTCCTGCAGGGAGTGTCCTATGCCCTGTTCCCCATCGCGCTGGCGGTACTGCGCGACGAGATGCCCCCACGAAAGCTCGTCGGCTCGATGGCCGTCCTGTCCGGGACACTGGGCGTCGGCGGCGGCTTCGGACTGGTTCTGACCGGGCTGCTCACCGCCAACGGAGCCGACTACCACCGCGTGTTCTGGCTCACTGTCGTGTTCGTCGTGCTCGCCCTCGCGATCGCCTGGTTCGGCGTGCCCGCGCGACCGAAGACCAGCGGTGGCACCGTCGATTGGTGGGGTGCCGCAGGACTCGCCGTGACCCTCCTGCTCCTGTTCCTCGCGTTGACACAAGGCCGCACCTGGGGCTGGGGTTCGGTGGCCACCCTCGGCTGCGCCCTTGCCGGTGTACTGACAGGGACGCTCTGGTGGCTGCTCGAGAAGCGCACCGCCGAACCGTTGGTCGCGCCCCGCATGCTCACCCACGGTCCGCTGCTCGCCACCAACGTCGCCACCGTGTTCGTCGGTATCGGGATGTTCGTCAACTTCCTCGCCTGCTCGTACTTCGTGCAGACACCACGAGCGGTGGCGGGCTACGGCTTCACCGCCAACGTTCTCGAGGCGAGCGTGGTCTACCTGCTACCCGGCGCGGCGGTCGGCGTGGTTGCGGCCGTCCTCAGCGGTCGTCTCATCCGGTCCTTCGGGCCGCGTCGAGTTCTGATCGCAGGTGCGGTGATCGGGCTGGTCGGCTTCGTGTTCGTCGCACTGGCGCACGATCACACCTGGCAACTGATCACCGCCGGTGTGGTCATCAACGTGTTCGTCAGTCTCGCGTTCGCTGCCCTGCCCAACCTGCTCATGGCCGAGGTCGATGCAGCGGACACCGGCGTGGCCAACAGCGTCAACTCGATCGTCAGAACCGTCGGCACGTCGATCGCAAGCGCAACACTGTCCACCGCACTGGCCATGTTCGCCATCGACGGGACCGGGGTCGCCCGTGAAATCGTCTACACC
>NZ_LVCU01000491.1:0-530 GCF_001647185.1 Rhodococcus sp. EPR-147 | reverse complement strand
CGGTGGTCGGCGGCCGCAGCGAACCGGCCGTTCCGGCTGGCAGCACTGCCAGGTCTGCGCCGACGACCTGACCACTGCCCGTGCCGCGACCAGGGGAGACGCACGAAATCACGGGCGACGCTCCTTGGCAGAAAGCTCGTAATGTGCTGGGAGGTAGCAGTTTTCCCTGTCGCGGGCCCACCTCGTCGACCTAACGTCGGAGAAGTACGAACACCGACGAAAGGGAACACATGAACACCCGAAAGATCTTCACCCGCGCAGCAGTGACCGGGGCTCTGGTGGCCATTCCTCTGGTGGCAATGGCGGGCACAGCATCGGCCGATCCACTGTGGACGGACCGGGGCGACAATCACACCCGATACGACGACAACCGAAACGACGGGCCGAACCAGTTCGAGCTCTCCGAGCTGTTCCCCCAGGCACCGGCGCCGCAGCTGCAGAATCCGGCACCGAACGTGGTGCCGTACAACTTCTTCCAGGGCTACCAGCTGCCGAGCACCGGCTCTGCGTTCTGAGCCTGCGGCATGTGC